>CAYMZW010000428.1:0-6282 GCA_964395005.1 uncultured Rivularia sp. | reverse complement strand
AGAATTAAAATCGAATTCACTTTGAGCGTATTGTGTTTGTGCTAATTTCTGAGAGTTGTTGGGAGTTTTGGCTTGGGTTGGTGTAATTGAGACAAGCGTAAAACAGCCTCCTAGTAAGGAGCAGGCAATTAAAGAACGTCGAATCAAGTTAGAATTATTAAGCATAATATTGCAAGTTAAATTTTGGATCTTAGATTTCAGATTTCCACAAATTAATCTCATGTCCGCATAATTACTTGTAAAAATTATTATGGTATCAATTATATTGATTGCTTACCGGAAAACCGCAACTTGTCTTTAGCTACGCTAAATATTTTTCTCTTGGATGCTTTGGCTAAGGTTTCACAACAAGGGTGATTTGCTCAAATCCGAAATAGATAATAATATAGATAATTTTGAAAATGAATTGTTTCGCTAACCATCGTAGCAACGCCGATAGTGTTAACTTAGAAATAACAGCAAGCGCAAATATACGGATATGGAAAAAGTCGTAGTAGGTCTTTCCGGTGGCGTTGACAGTTCTGCTGTAGCTGCCATATTACACGATCGGGGCTATGAAGTCATTGGTCTTACCCTCTGGTTAATGAAGGGTAAAGGTCAATGTTGCTCTGAAGGTATGGTTGACGCGGCTCATATCTGCGAACAGCTGGGCATTCCCCATCACGTTGTTGATATCCGCGATGTCTTCCATGCCAATATTGTAGATTATCTGGTAACTGGTTACAGTGCTGGTGTTACTCCCTTACCTTGTTCGCAGTGCAACAAAACTGTAAAGTTCGGTCCCATGCTTGAATATGCACGGGAAAAATTGGATTCTCAAAAAATAGCTACAGGACATTACGCTCGCATTAATTACAACGAAACCAGCGGACGTTACGAACTTCTGCGTGCATTCGATCGCAACAAAGACCAGACATATTTTTTATATGATTTGTCGCAAGATTTACTCGGTGGTTCAGTCTTTCCACTAGGAGAAATCGAAAAATCGGAAACCCGTCGTATTGCTGCCGAATTCAATTTACAAACTGCCGACAAGCCAGAAAGTCAAGATTTATGTTTGGTAGAAAGCAACGGTTCCATGCGTGCTTTTCTAGATAAATATTTGGCTCCTAAAAAAGGCGATATTGTAGACGCTGACGGTAAAGTATTGGGAGAACATGACGGCGTACATCACTACACCATCGGACAGCGTAAAGGATTGGGAATTGCCGCTCCACAACCTTTGTATGTAATTGGTTTAGATGCCGGAGCTAACCGAGTAATTGTTGGCGATCGCACTACAGCAACCAACCCAGAATGTAACGTAGCGCGGGTAAATTGGGTATCAATTGAAGAGCCATCCAGTCCGATTCGCGCCGAAGTACAAATTCGCTATCGTTCGCAGCCAGTACCAGTTACCGTAATTCCCTTGGAAAACTCCCGAGTTAGGATAGTTTTCGACGAACCCCAATTTAGTATCACCCCAGGGCAAGCTGCCGTATGGTACGACGGCGAAAAAGTCCTCGGTGGTGGAATAATTACAGTGAACAGTGAACAGTGAACAGTTAACAGTTAACAGTTAACAGTGAACAGTGAACAGTGAACAGTTAGCAGTTAATATTATGGAGAAACCCGGTTTTTTGAAAAAACCGGGTTTTTAAATTCCCTATTATTAGAAAATTGGTCATTGATTACTGTTCACTGATAATTAATAACTAAAAAAAAGACCCGACTTCTATTGGAAATCGAGTACATTTGAGAGTATTTTATTGAGGAAATTGTTGAAACGTTGTAAAAAGTTAGCTTTTAGATTAAGTTAATTAGAACGATAAATTGCTCTTTTTTGCTCCTTTGATACTTCCATTATTTCATTGATTTGAGTTTGCTGCTCTTGGGAAAGATTTAAACTAGCGACAGCAGAACGCATTTTTTGTCCGTCTTGTACGGCGTTTTTCCATTCTGCTTGTTGTTGCGGTGTTAAAACGGCTTCAACTTGAGAACGAGCATTGTTTTTAACTTGTTCTATCTGGGTGCGTTGTGCTTGAGTTAAGTTTTTCTTGTCCCCGCAAGCATTTGCAGCTAAAGGAAGTGCAAGGGTAAAAATAGCAGATGCAGCCATGATTGGCATTAATTTAGACTTCATTTTGAATGCCTCAAATCTATTTTGAAGTTTGATTATTTTTAGTATGATGTAGCAATATGACATCAATATGACAGTTGGAGATTAAAGGTCAAAGGTTTAAACTAACAACTATCAACTATCAACTATCAACTATCAACCAACAAATAAAAAACCTTTGCTAAGTAACGATTAGCAAAGGCTGATTCTGCAAGAAGAAGTTTGTATTATTAGAGCGGAAAATGTATCGATTAGGAAAGAGCATTTATAGTCATTATTCACCTTTGACCTTTAACCTCTAACCTTTAAGCTAATTACTATCTATCTCGCTCTAAATCATAAATTGCTTTCTCTAAAGTCCAGTTAATTGATTTTCCGGGATGGCTTTGTTTTATTCCATTAATTAATCGATTTGCTGTTCTAGAATCGCCACCTACTAATCTGAGTAATTCTTTTCTCAATCGCGGATTTGCTTGTTCTATTGAGATATCACCGTGCTGATTAGCGGATTGGGGGGATAATGTTTTATTTTGTTGGTTGAAGCTCCAAAGTAAGCCAGCAGTACCAGCACCAATTGCTGCTAAACCTAATATTGTTGTATTGTCGCTGAATTGATTCCCAATATTGTCTGAGGAAACATCGGCTGTAAATACGACAGGTTGAAATTTACTATTGTCTTCTACGGGTAATGTTCTCTCTTGACGAACATTTGATATTAAGTTTTCTACCTTTCCAAATGCGGGTGCAACCCTTAATGATAAAGTCAGTAAACTGCTAACGATGCCTGTACTAACAATAGCGATAGCATCAAAGCGCTTCATATCTAATCTTTTACTCCTTGAATGTGGTTTGTTGAAATTTTGCTAGGAATTTGTTGTTTTCTTGTTCCCAGGTTGTTTCTTGTTTTCTTTTCTTGTTCCCAGGTTCTACCTGGGAATATAATTTAAGAGGCTCTGCCTCTTAATATACTGGAGGCAGAGCCTCAAGTAATGGATTCCCAGCCGGAGACTGGGAACCAACTGATGCGAAATCAACTAACAACTAACAGCTAACGACTATCCTTGAGAAACGGGGAATTGTCCTGGTTGAACGCGGATGTTTACATTTCTACCACCGCGATTAACTGCTACTTGAACATTACCGCCGACTGTAGTTTTTTCTACCACTCGTTGAACTTCATCTGCGGTTTTCACCGATTTTCCATCGATTTGTTGAATTACATCACCCGCACGTAAACCTGCTCTGGCTGCGGGTGAATTACGAGCAACATCTACAATCACGATACCTTGGTTGGCAGCTAAAGTTAAACCAAGTTCGCGACTTAATTCTTCTTTTAAGGTTGAAGTTAAATTAGTCATGCGAATCCCTAAGTAAGGATGCGCGACTTTTTCACCAGCAATCAACTGACTGGCTATTTGCTGGGCTTTATTAATAGGAATTGCAAATCCTAAGCCTTGAGCGCGTCCGATGATCGCAGTATTTATACCGATTACTTCACCGCGTTGGTTTAATAAAGGGCCACCAGAATTACCGGGGTTAATTGCTGCGTCGGTTTGGATAAAGCGAACTCGTTTGTCAGCAGCACCAATTACTCCACTTGAACGCCCCGTACCGCTGATGATTCCAGCAGTTACAGTATTATCTAAACCCAAAGGATTACCAATGGCGATCGCCCATTCACCTGGTTTGAGATTTTGGGAATTACCTATTTCTACCGCTGGTAAGTTATTTGCTCTAACTTTAACTACAGCAACATCGGTTAAATCGTCTAAACCAACAACTTCACCCATCATATTGCGGCCGTCACCTAAAGTAACTCGAACTCTAGAAGAGCCTTTGACTACATGAGCGTTGGTAAGAATGGTACCGTTGGAATCAATGATAAATCCAGAACCTATACCACTTGCTTGTCTTGAACCTCTTCCTCTGGTAGAAGTACGAGTAGAATCGATTCGCACAACCGCAGGGCCAGTTTTTTCTACCGCAGCAGCAATAAAGTTACTAGGAACAGCTTGACTGGTAACACCACCGGGTAACTGAGCGATTTTTTGCTCTTGTTGTTGTAAGGCTATAGTTGGTAATAATTGGGTGACGGGTAAGGTAAAAGCAGCCCCAGCAGCGAATACAGATAAATAAGCTAGTGATTTTGGTAAGGATACTTTACTCATAGTTTTGGGTGTTAGTAGTTAGTTGTTAGTAGTTAGTTGTTTTAAGAGATTAATTAGGAACTTTTCTTGTTAACTTTAGTATGAGGGGTAAATATGACACGAATATGTCAACTCGATCTTGAATTTTGATTATTATTCTCTGAATTAAGTAAATACAACCTATAGACTGTTCCCTGTTCCCTATTCCCTGTTGCCCTGTAAAAATTCATTTAAATAATCCAGTCACTAGGAGAATATTCCTAGTAACCGGAAGTAAGTGTGTGTGTGGTTTCAGAGAAAAGTTAGATATCCGCTTGTATTGCTTTTGGGTGCTAACTTGTTTCTTTACCCGATAGCTTTAATATGACAGGCAAATATGACAAGAATATGTCAAGTTGAAAATTAAAGTTGATAAGGTATTTATACTCAGCTGCTTATGGCTGGTGCTACAACAACGAAGCCCGTCTGCACGGACTAAAAATTTATTTAAATGATAATTACTATACATAAGAATATACTAATTGATTTATTGATTTAGCGCCCGAGAGGCTTTGTTTGTGTAGCCCTATTCTTATAGGGTGCGGGCGATTGGTTAATTAAGCACAACTTCGATTTTTCCTCAAACCTTTTTCAACGGCAAACAAATTTGAAAAGTCGTTCCTTTACCCACAATACTATCTACAGTAATTTCGCCGCCGTGAGCCTTGACTATTTGTTGAGCGATCGCCAATCCCAAACCGAAGCCACCAGATGAACGAGTACGCGAGCTATCTACTCGATAAAAGCGCTCGAAAATATTGGGTAAATCTTCTGGGGGAATACCAACTCCGCTATCAATTACTTGAATAGATATTCGTCGGAGTTGAATAAACATTTTTAGCTTTACCGTACCGTTTTGGAGAGTATATTTACAAGCATTATCTAAAAGGTTTTTAATTGCTTGCTGTAATAAATCTGAGTCGGCTAATAATGTTACTTCTTGAGATGGTAACTCAGTGATAAAACTTAATTCGTTTTCTTCAGCAATTGATTGATATTCATCGGATAAATGTTGAAGTAAACCAACAATTTCAACACTTCGTAAATCTTTTGTATTTAAACGTCCTTCATGTCTGGCTAAAAACAGTAAATTACCGATTAGAACGCTCATTGATTTGGAAATATCGACAATATTTTCCAAACGCTGACGAGGTAGTTCGCTATTATCAACATGAGCCAATAAACCAACTTGAGCATTACTTAAAATCGCTGCAACAGGCGCACGTAATTCGTGAGAAGCATCGGCAGTAAAACGCTGTAACTGTTCGTAAGAGCGTTTCGTCGGCTTCATCGCTACTCCACCCAAAAACCAGCCAACGATTCCTACTATACCTAAAGTCGTTGGTACTCCCACAGAGAAATAAAGTCGTAATTTTGCTAATTTTTCTTGAGTTGATTCTAGAGATTTAGCAACAATGATGTAGCCAATTTTATTTTTACCATTTTCAATTGGCGAAGTTATTTGACGCAGTGGTGGTTGTGGAGAATTAACTGGATACCTATCTGTAATGGTTTGAAAGCCTGGTTTAACAACTTCTTGTCGAGGACAAATATTATCGTTGATTTTTAAAGGTTTTTTTTTATGATCGTACCAGCAAGCAAACTCCAATCCTTGGGGAAGCATAGCCGAAGAATATTGAAGCGGCGTATCTGCGAACTCTACTAGATATTGTTCTTTTGTTGAAGGATATTTAAATTTAGAAACATAACTTTGAGTTTTATCTTTTAAATCTAGATCGAAGCTGCGTAGCCTGTCTAAAACCAAAAAATAATAAACTACAAAAGCGAAAGTTACTAATATTCCACCCATCACAACAGTGAATAAATAAGCCAAACGGCGACGACTACGAGTTAGCATCAGTGAAAAGTTAGTGGTTAGTTGTTAGTTGTTAGTAGTTAATAATAATTTATTCTCCCCATCTGCCTATCTCCCCATCCGCTCAATTAGGTGGATTCAGCCGATAACCCATACCGTATATTGTTTCCAAACAATCCTTT
>CAYMZW010000427.1:0-6289 GCA_964395005.1 uncultured Rivularia sp. | reverse complement strand
TTCTGTATTATGAATAATTAGCATAAATGCACCTCAACCTACTGTTTAATGTTTGCTACGATTAAAGACGAATGTTTTAGCAAAATCTTATAGCCTTAGCAAAGGGGTGAACCATGTTAAACGAAAATATTGTGGAACGTCGTTTGTTAACTCTTGAGCAAGCTGTCTCTGAACTCCAAAGTAAGTTTGAAGAGAAATCGTCAGAAAACTGGTTAGAAAAAATGATTGGCTCGATTTCTGATGAAGAAGCTTTTCTGGAAGCTTTAGAATATGGTCGTAGTTTTCGTAAATCCGATATGCTGACTGACGAGGGTAGCAAATAATAGTGAAATATTTGCTTGACACCGACCACATTAGTCTTTTTTCCACGAACAAATTCTTGGCGCTCATAATTTTATTAATCGCGCTCGGACAAATAACGACATAATTCGTGGTTACAATCTATTAACAGAAATTCTTCAAAGCTTTAAGTCTGCTCCTGTATTACTCTTTGATGCTCAAGCTATTATAATTTTTGACGACTTGAGAAAGCAAAAAATCCGCGTATTTACAATGGATTTGAGAATTGCAACAATTGCTATGTCTCGTAATTTAGTGCTTTTAACTCGGAATGTTAGCGACTTTGATAAAATCCCGGGTTTAACTATAGAAGACTGGACGGTATGAATTAAGCTAGTAGGTTGGGTTGTTTCACTTACAAACTTTCAAACCCTTGTCTTTCATTTCCCTGACTATCTATCCAAAACCCGTTATCATCCCAAGTATTACAGGGAGTATATTCAATGGGTTGAATGATTTCGGTTTTAGTAAAACGTACCTTTTCAAAATTACTTTTAGATAAAGCTTGTTGTAACTTTTCAGGTAAATCTTCTATTTTCAAAGGTTTTTCTGGTACTCCTTCTCTCTCATAGGGAATTGGAACTTGTCCGCAGTTATCATAAAAGAACAATCCTAGACACTGGGGATACATAAATAATTCAAATTCTGTAGCACCTAATATTTCTCCAGATGAAAACATTGAATTGATGATTTCATTTGATATTTGGTTAACATAAATAGTTATAGGTTCGCCAGCAAATCGTAAAATAAAATTATCCGAAGTTTTTAATTTATCAATCGCTTCTTCTGAGGAAACAATCATTAACATCTCATAAGAATCATCATCATAAATAAATTTTGGTATAGTCCCCAAAATAATATGCTTTATTATACTTGTTGCTTCGGTTCTTAGATGAACAATACCTTTTTCATCCCTGGGCAATAATTTACAAAAATCTTCAATATCATCAATACGAGTAGCATGAAAAAACTCTCCGCTGAATTTTGGTACTGCTCCTCCTTCGGAAGAATTAAACATTCCTAAGTTACCATCAGCATCAACAGCAAACCAGTCTGTATCCATGCTATGTGCTGCGGGAAAGTCTGACATATTTTCTCCTTAGACATTCTTAGATAGATAATATTTATATTAGTCAAAATAAAGAACAGTTTTTTATTCATTTCCTCCACAAAAGACTAAAGACAAATCCTGTAGAGCTTCTTCTAAAGCTTGAGCATTTAAAGCTTTCAAAGGGCGACGAGCAGTAGTATAGGAACACCAAGCTACGGTTTTATCCCAAGCTATAGAGCAAAAACGGGGGCTAGCATGACAAAATTGCAAGCAAGTCATTGACTGAAAAGGTTTATTTCCAGCTACTTGAGCAATTTGTTTCGCTGTTGGAGTATTAGCACCTCTCATGGGTAAATAAACTATTCTATCGTTCTCAATTCCTGCACTGTGTAATTTCTGTGCTGCTTTAAAAGCTGCTGATAAATTAGAACGGCAAACTAATAGATTAACCCCACTTTTAATACCTAATAATGATAATTGTCGAACTTGCTTAATAACTCTATCTACTTCTGATTTCGATTCAGGAAAGTGTATAGAAATATGAACTTTATCTGGCGAGGCTGATACTAATTTTTCTAGTAAGTCTCCTTTTAGCAATAATCCATTAGTTGTAACAGAGCGAAATATTTTTCCTTGTAGTTTTTTAAGAATAGTAAACAATTGCGGATATTCTAAAGGTTCTCCGCCTCCAAAAGAAACAGAAGAAGTCCCTGCGATCGCGCAATCTTGAATAAAGTTAATTAATTCATCAGATTTCCAAGTTGTCTCACCTTCTGGGTAACTATGGTTGTAACAAAAAGAGCATTTTTTACTACATTGATTGGTTAATTCGATAGATATTCGTTCTACAGTCATAAATAATCAGATTTAAAGGGTTCGTAGATAAGAAGCGCTAAAGCGCAACTACGAACCATATGTATAACAGATAGCTTACAAAAAGTTGTCTTATTATAATTCGATTAAATAATAAAACCTAAACTTAAAAATACTTTTGTTAATTAATTTACCCCTACACTCTTAGACGAATGATAATTGAAGATTGATAATTCATTGATAACCGAATGCCTACCCTAACAACTTTACCCGCTTTACCAGAAACCATTAACGGTTTACCCAATATTTCTGGCTCGGAAAAACAAGTTTCAGAAGTTGTAAATCAAAATTCCCCTGTATTCTTACCAAATACAAATCTCAAACTCGAAGATATCACCGCGACATTCGCTGTTGCGCTACATATGCACCAACCGACAATTCCTGCTGGTGCAAATGGCGAATATATTAGTCATCTGCAATATATGTTTGAACACCAAGGTGAAGGTGATAACCATAATGCAGCCCCTTTTGCTAATTGTTATAGCCGCATGGGTGATATTATCCCCGAATTGGTTAGCCAAGGTTGCAATCCTCGGGTGATGTTGGATTATTCTGGCAATCTGCTGTGGGGATTTGAACAGATGGGGCGTAGAGATATTATAGATAATCTCAAACGCATCACTTGCGATTCTACATATCAACCTTATGTGGAATGGTTGGGTACGATGTGGGGACACGCTGTGGTTCCTTCTACGCCGATACCAGATATCAAATTACACATTCAGGCATGGCAGCATTATTTTGCAGCAATGTTCGGTTGGGAAGCTTTAGCACGAGTAAAAGGTTTTTCTCCACCGGAAATGCATCTTCCCAACCATCCCGATACTTTATATGAATATGTCAAAGCGCTTAAAGAATGCGGTTACAAATGGTTGATGGTGCAGGAGCATTCCGTACAAACACTTAATAGTGAAGAAATCAAGAATAAACATACACCACACCGACTTGTAGCTAGAAATTCTCAAGGTGAAAGCGTCAGTATTACCGCTTTGATTAAAACTCAAGGTTCTGATACTAAATTAGTTGCTCAAATGCAGCCTTATTATGAAGCGAAATCTTTAAGTACCTCTCCCCAACCCTCCCCTGAAGATGGGAGGGAGCAAAGGAGTTTTCCACCGATAGTTACTCAAATCGGTGACGGTGAAAACGGTGGCGTAATGATGAACGAATTTCCCCCTGGATATAAGCAAGCTTGGCACGATATGAAGCAAAACGGAGGAGGAAAAACGGGTGTTGTTGGAGTTAACGGAACCGAATATTTAGAATTAATTGAAAATGCTGGTGCCAATCCTGAAGATTATCCAGTTTGTCAGCCAGTTGGACAACATTTAATCTGGGAACGTGTTTCGGATTCTCAAAGTGTAGAGCAAGTCATAGAGCAGTTAAAACAAGAAAATTCCAACTTTCATATGGATGGTGCTTCTTGGACAAATAGTATCAGTTGGGTTAAAGGATATGAAAATGTATTAAATCCGATGAATCAACTTAGTAGTTTGTTTCATCAAAAGTATGATTCGTTATTGCAAGCTGATGAATCTACAACTCAAAAACATGAATACCGCGAAGCTTTATTGCACAACTTCCTATTGCAAACAAGCTGTTTTCGTTATTGGGGACAAGGTACCTGGACTGATTATGCAAAAGAAATTTATCAACGAGGGGAGAAGGCAGTTGGGAGTTAGGAGTTAGGAGTTAAGAGTTAAGAGTTCGTAGGTTGGGTTAGGCACGCGAAGGAAATAGTTTGAGCGCGAAAAATTAACAATCGTGCCGTAACCCAACATTTTATTGTCAGTATTATAACTATTTTGGATTCTTCAATGCTCAATGCCCTATGCCCCATGCCCAAATTAAACCAAAGGCAAAAGAATCTCAAATTCAGTACCTTTATTTGGTTGAGAATAAAAATTTAATTTACCACCGTGTCTTGCTGTAATAATTCGATAACTTACAGTTAAACTTGTTTCTTTATTAGCTCTTTTATCTACAGAGAAAGAATCTTTTATTTGCCGTTGATATTCTTCAGACATTGGTGAGCCATTATCGGAAATACTAATTGATACCCAGCGAGAATCGGGTACGCCTGGTATGTCTGATTCTTGAGAAATAACTTGTGTGACTATTTCAATAGTGGGTTTTTTATCAGAGTTGCTTTTCGCTTCCATCTCAAACTGATGTCGAACTGCATCATCAAGTAAAATATTTACTGCTCTACTTAATAGATTCATAAATACTTGGTTTAACTGTCCCGCGAAACAATAAACGGGAGGCAGATGACCAAATTTTTTAATAATATTTATTTCTCCTTTCAAACTGCTGCCAATTAACAATATAGTGCTTTCTAAATTAGCGTGTAAATCTACAGGTTTTGGATAAATAGCATCAATATGACAGAAGTTTTGTAATCCAGTAACTAATTTTTTTAATCTCTCGGCACCAGTGCGAATACTTGCAAGTGCTTGTGATAAGTCTGATTCTAAAAAATCGAATTCAATATCTTGTTTTAAATACAGTACATCTTCTGGAGTATCTGAATAATTATTATCGTAAATTTCTATTAATTTAATTAAATCTTTACTGTAATTAGAAACATGAGTTACATTACCCCAAATAAAGTTGACTGGATCTAAAATTTCATGAGCTACCCCATCAACTAAACGTCCCAAACTCGCCATCTTATCATTTTGAATAATTTGCGCTTGACTGCGTTCGTACCTTACCTGAGTTTCAATTCCGCGAATTTGCCAAGAAGCAATATTCAACTCCTGCATATCCAACAATCTGTACTCATCATCCAAGGTTTTTACTACTATCGGCTCCAACAAAAATTCTGGCGATCGCCTTAACGAAAACTGCATCGCATTCAAGATCGGCGTAGTATCTGCCAACTCTAAAATCGGCGTGCGACCATAGCTGTACAATACACTCAGCGGTTGATTGAAAAATAAATCCTGTCCAAAAGGACGAATCAAAAATTCTAAAAATTGCTTCCTCGAAAGCATTCCAGCGTATCTACCTTCGTCGAACAAAATCGCCCCTGGTAACAAAGGATACTTTTCAAATACTTCAGCTACTTCTTTACCAGTACAACTGATTTCTACTGAAAACTGGTAAAGCGGCAACTCTACAAGTTTCGACTCCAAACCGAGATCGCCATCGCTACCTTCAATTAATAATGGTGGTGAAATTCGCGAACTAAATTCCTGTTGCACTGAAAACCCTGTTCCTAAAATAAAGATACTAAACAAACGCAAAGCTAATAAATTAGCATTCTCATCCGTTTTAACATCTCTTATCAATGAACAATGAACAATTATCAATTATCAATGAAAAATAAATCGTATATACCGGAGCGTTGAAAGCGTTATACGTACCTTTTTGCAATGAACGCATAAACGCATAGCATATTAAACTCTAAGATATGATAATTGATGATCCACACCCGACCGGTGAAAACTAATAACTGATAATTGATTATGCTATCTAACACTCAGTCTTTAAATAACGTTATAACCACCGGAAGCCTACGTAGAGTGCATCACATTGCACTTAACGTCCAAGATATGCAGGCTTCTCGTCATTTTTATGGAAAAATATTAGGTTTGCACGAACTTACAGGTGATGAAGTTCCAGAAACTTTAGTTAATTTAGTTAAAGCCGGAAAAGTCGCCAACTTTAAAACCCCCGACGATACTATATTAGATTTATTTTGGGAGCCAGAACTATCACCACCAGATCCAAATCCCGAGCTTGGTTTTACAAGAGCCAATCATCTGGCATTTGATATAGCCCCCGAATTATTTGATTCGGCAGTAGAAGTACTCAAACACCATCAAATCAAAATTGCACAACAACCCGTCACCCGCCCTACTGGAAGAGGAGTTTACTTCTACGATCCAGATGGATTTATAGTTGAAATTCGCTGCAATCCACGGTAATCAGTTAACAGTTAACAGTGAACAGTGAACAGTTAAGAGTTAGGAGTTTGGCAACGGATGGAGTTTGGCAACGGATGGAGTTTGGCAACGG
>CAYMZW010000426.1:0-6294 GCA_964395005.1 uncultured Rivularia sp. | reverse complement strand
CCCAATGCCCAATGCCCAATCCCCAATCCCCAATTAAGTATAAAGTTCAGATTTAGATGGTAGTTCAATAACAAATTCGGCACCTTCGCCCAGTATCGAATTGCAATATAATTTACCACCATGCTTTTCAATAATTTTGTAACTAATAGATAATCCCAATCCCGTACCTTTACCAACGGCTTTAGTAGTAAAAAATGGGTCAAATAGTTTATTCAATATTTCCGATCGAATTCCATTTCCATCATCTTTGATAGATATTTTTACCCAATCGGTTTCTAAAATTTGAGTTTTAATCGCGATTGTTTTAGTATTATCCTCATCGGATAATGGTTCTAATGATTGGAGTTCATCAATAGCATTTGCCAGCAAATTCATAAACACTTGATTAAGTTGTCCGGCATAGCATTCAACTAAAGGTAGTTCGCTATATTCTTTAACAATATCGATTTTGACTTTAGAATTATCAGTTTTGAGTCGATGCTGTAAAATTAATAGCGTACCTTCAATACCATCGTGAATATTTACAGGTTTCATTTCCGCTTCATCTAAACGCGAAAAACTCCGTAATGATAAAACAATTGATTGAATGCGTTTGGTTCCGATAGATAAAGAAGATACTAGTTTTGGTAAATCCTCTGCAATATATTCGATATCCGCTTCTTCAAGCAAATTTTGAATTTCATCTGAAGGTTCGGGGCAGTATTCTTGATAGCCGTTTAATATTTGTAAAATATTGTTTGTATATTCGTCAAGATGACTTAAATTAGCGTGAATAAAATTCACAGGATTGTTAATTTCGTGAGCAATTCCTGCTACCAACTGTCCCAAACTAGACATTTTTTCTGTTTGGATAAGTTGAGTTTGAGCTTCTTGTAAATTAATCAGGGTTTGAGATAATTGCTCGGTTTTTTCACGATTATAGTTAAGTAAAGAAGTGTGCTGCATTGCAACTCCTAACTGTGCTGCAATTTGGCTGACAAATTCAATCTCGGAGCTTTCCCATTGACGTGGTACTTGATGTTGATATACTCCTAAAAGCCCCCAAAGATTCTGCTCAACAAAAATCGGTACGATAATAAAAGCTTTGATGTGAAACTGCTCGTACATATCGAGGTGACATTGAGAAAAGTTTTGTTGATAAACATCATCAACGATCGAAATTTCACCATTACGATATCTACCACCGTATTGTTCTTGGAGATAAGTATCATCCCAAACTGTATCCACTCCTAAATTACCAACATCTAGCCATCGGGGAGTAATACATTCAAAATCAGCAACAAATTCTCCACCCCAATCTGAATTAAACTGATAAACCGAAACTCTATCAACATTTAAAACTTGAGTGATTTCTTTAGTAGTAATTCGGAAAATTTCTTCAATATCGAGAGATTCGCGTATCTTAGCAACAATACCAGCAAGCGCTTTTTGTCTGGAAATAAAATTTTCTAACTCTAGATTTGAAACCTGTAACTGTTGGGTTTTTTGTTGAAGTTGCTCGGTACGCTCTTCTACCTGCTGTTCCAAGTTAGCGTTTAAAGCTTGTACTTGCTGATAAAGTCTATATTGTTTAATTGCGGTAGAAAATCGTTCGCTGAGTGCTTGAGCATACTTTAATTCTTCTTCCGTCCAAGGTTGAGCCTGTTCCTTTTTCTCCTGTCGCCATACTTCAAAAGACTGACGTGCCATCAATTGACGAGTATCGTGATTGTGCCATCCCGACCATAAAATCTCCGTATCTACTTCCGAACGAAAAATAGTTAAGCAACCAACGATGTGATTTCCATAATGTAGAGGAATAATTAGAAGACTGCGAACTGAAGTAGATTGAAAAAACGGTGCTAAGGTACGGAACAAAGGTTCGCGGTAAAGATCATCAATTGCCCATAAATTGGGATGATTATCAACAACTTCATTGCAATCGCCCAAATTATATACCGAACGCATCCACTGTACCGACCAAGGTATATAATCAATGCTATCGGAATCAGATTCAATTACCGAATGTAAGAAATTTTTCCACAGGTAATTTTCTTCAACAACTCGATTTTCTTCACTTATAAAATCTGGCTGCTTACCGTAGGTATAAATTTCTCTAGGTTGGTGTTCGTCTGCGAGCAAATAAAGCCTGCCACCAGAACCATTAAAAGTCGCAACTACTTCTTCAAGGGCTGGCTGGGATTTTACCGTAGGGCTTGTATAAAGTAGTTCAGTAACGCGATTGATATTAGCTTCTTGCTTTGCTTGTGCCCGTACTCGATCGAGCAGAATTGATTGCGCGATCGCAACACCAACTTGATCCACAACAGCTTGGATAAACTGTAATTCATCTTCGGTAACGTTACGCGACTCGCTATGATGACAGGCTAACAATCCCCAAAGAGCCGAAGAATTCGAGGAAGATTGTTTTTTTTCAGTAGAAATTTCTTCTAATACAATAGGTACGACTACAGAAGATTTTACCCCCATTGCAGTTAAATATTCTGCATGACAAGGATCTAAAGGACGATAGCGAAGATCGTTTTCTTGTTGAGCTTCCCCAGTTTCTGGATGATCCAAGGGGCTGATTCCAATCTGAGAATTGGTAACATCTACTACCGAACGCTGACGCGCTCGCAAAAACAATTCGCGAGCATAAGGAGGGATATCGTCAGCAGGAAAATGCAAGCCTAATAAAGAAGGTAGCCTATTATGATAAATTGACTCGGCAATTACTACTCCACTACTATCTGGATTGAACTGATAAACTTTTACACGGTCAGTTCCTAAGTAATCCCTAACTTCCGCCACCATCGTATTTAAAATTTCTTTTAATTCTAGAGACTGCCGAATACGATTAGCAATACGGTGTAATAAACCTTCCTGATTGCCGATTGGAAGATGCTCCTGCGATTTATTCATTACTTGACTTAATCAAAATTTAAAACTCTTGTTAATATAGTTCCCATTTTTGATCGAGTAATTTCATTGCTGGCATTACGGAAGAAGGGAGTAGGGAGTAGGGAGTAGGGAGTAGGGAGGGGGTAGAGGGGGAAGAAGGGGAAATAATTATTAACTCCTAACTCCTCACTCCTAACTCCTAACTCTTAACTCCTAACTCCTCAGTCTCTCTGACGTTCGATAGCGCGTCTGGTGGGTTTAGTAGTAGTTAAAGATTTCCATGCGGCTTTTACACCTACAAAAACACTCCGCGTACTTACCTGCACGTTCTGAGCTTGCTTTTTCGCACTATTGAGACTTTGATCTACTTGTTTTACTACTCCAGAAGCACTTTGGACACCTTCGCTCACATCATCAGTTAAATCGGTAATTTCTAAGCCGGTTAAGCGCACGGCTTCTAAAGTCGGTGGTAACTCTCGTGAAAGCGTATCAAACAACTTTTCTGCACTGCGAGCAGCAGAAGCTACTTGCTGCAAAGCTGGAATAGCGGCTACCAACAAAGCAGTTAAACTAACAGCTACTAATAAAATAGATAATCCCAGCCAAAATAGAGGTTCACTCACGCTAATATAGTCAATAGCTAACAGCATTGTAGGGAAAGTTGGGTGGGTAAATTTTCTTTAGTTGTTTTGAATAAACTTCCGAAAACGAATTTACTTCTCAAAAATTTACCCCACCGATTAAAATAGTTAGGAATTTTAAATTTAGGATTAACAATAGGGTTTCACGCAGCGAAACAATATAGTTTAAACCATAATCTAAAATCTTAATTTTCAAGCTTGTTCAGTTCACTAATTATTTAGATTCTGCGGTAGAGAATTAGACTCATCTTGAGCTTTTTGGCGTTTCAATACTTGATTTTCCCGCATAGAAGCATCTACTCCAGCATATAAGGCATCTCGCAGACGATCTAAAGTCTCATCCCAAGAGCGTAACGCATTTTCAGAAATACGATCTGCTTGAATTTGAGCGCTTGTTGATAAATCCTCCGCTAAATCTGGTAAAGCATCAGCAGACTTTTTCAATAATTTACGTGTTTCGCGCCCCGTGCGCGGAGCGATAAGCAACCCGGTAAAGGCACCAATAGTAGCTCCTAACATCAAACCACCAATAAAATTTCCACTACGATTATTAGACATTTTATATATACCTCTCCTTAAACCTATTTTAGGTGGCTTTGAGCGGCTTGCAAGACTCTCAAAGATTTTACTATAGGAATCACATTTGATTTTTGAATAATACGTAGGGTGTGTTGTCACGGAGTGCAACGCACCACTATTTCTAAAAAGTTTCAATAATCAAGCAGGATTCCTATATGTTGTACCTGATGACAATATATCGGCAATATAGGTTGCATCAATTTATAATACGGTTATTTATTTTATATATTTCGTAAAAATAAGCGTCCCCGCTTAGCGATAAATCGCCAACTACAAACCCATCTTTTTTTATGGGACAGACTATTACTCTAACTCCTAACTCCTAACTCTCTTAATATTTAACCTATTTTTTATTTCAGTTCTAATTCCAGGACGAGTCCATAATATTTGTCTACCGAAAACTAAAAGTGCTAAAATTTGCTTGATTTGCCGTAGTTTTACTTGCAAACTTTGATTGCTTTGGCGCAGATTATTTAAATTCTGCATACCTAAATAAATCGCTTCTGGCCTACGATGCAGTAACGCATAAGAATTGCGATCGCACTTAATGAAAAATTTGTTAAGTCTAACTAATCGCTGTCTTAATTGCCACACTTGCCAAGTGCAATAAAAAAGTATCAGCGAAATAAGAATATTAATAACGACAACAATAGTTACCATTAATTACCAAAAGTATTTTTTGCTTACAAGATATGAGTCATACTAAAAGAGTACGTAAATACTATGTCCTCACGAAGTTGGATAATATATCTGAATTACCATCACATTTACAACCGAGACGTATTAAAACCATGCAGGCTGTTGATGCTCCAATGGAACGCTCTTGCTATATTAATTCACCTGAGTATTGGGGACAAGCAAAACGGGATGGTAATAGGTTAATAGCGATCGCAACTCCGGATACAGTTTATTATCAATCGCGTTCTCGAAAAATGATGCGTCAACCTAGCGAGGAAATTAATCAAGCTTTGCTCGAAATTGCAGCTAAATTAGGGACTTTTATTTTAGATGGTGAATTGTACTATCGTTCTGTGACTCGAAGCGAGCATCGTACTTCAGCACAGGCTGCTACTATTAATGCTACTAAGGGCGTAAAAGTTGCACCACCACCGATATATGCAATTTTTAAAGCTTTGTGGATTGATGGAAAGGATTTAACAATTGCAACGGAAGCAGAAAGAATTGCAGCAGGAGAAAAAATCGGAGAATATTTAAGAGAAGATTTTTTTGAAGTTTTACCCACTGCTAAAAGTTTAGAAGAAAAAACAGCATTAGCACTAAAACAAGAATCAGAAGGAAGAGAAGGAGAAATCTGGATACTCAAAAACTGTGTTTATCAAGGAGGAAAAGATAAGCATAGTCAAGCAATGTTACGGACAAAATATTGTTTGGAGTTAGACTTAGTAGTTACCGATTTAACTTCGGTAAAAGGCACGGGAAGACCTTTTAGTGCTGCAATTGTAGCTGAGGAAATAGAAGATAAATTAGTGCCTCGGGGTTCTCTAGTAATTGGGTTTTCTCTCAAAGATATGGAGGAAATTCTCCGTCGTCATACAGCAGAACCCGGAAGCGTCAAAATTACAGTTAGATGTTCGGGTTTGACTGAAAATGGTAATTTATGGCATGGAAGATTTATGGGATTATGCGAATAATGTAGAGACGCGATAAATCGCGTCTTCGGTTGCAAAAATAAATTTCAACTACCCTGCATCTGGTTAAATTTAGTTCTAATTGTTTCTATCCGTTTGCGATTAACACCTAAATCGCTTTGCCCCAAGCGAGAAGCAGAACGCACGTGGATAGTATTAGTGCTGCTATCTAAATAAAATTCCACATCATCCACAAATCCCATCAAAGCGCTTTTAAATTCTGCGTATAAATAATCCGATGATTCGTTGATGATTTTAGTTCTATCTTCCGATTCAATCACGTTTTTAAGATCCGCTAAAGCTTTTTCTGTCGTGGAAGAGAATTTCAGCGGTTGAATAAAGTGAGTTTCATCTGAACTTGGACTTTGAGAAGAAACGCAATTAGGGGAATTTGGGCAAGCTGCTAACTTACCATTGTTAACACCTAAATTATCTGGTCTTGTTCCTGAGAATATCATTGATTATTTTCGTTCTAAAAGTAAAGTGGACTACTTTTTACTTTATAGGTCAAAGGTCAAAGATCAAAGGTTAAAGGTTAAAGGTTA
>CAYMZW010000425.1:0-6298 GCA_964395005.1 uncultured Rivularia sp. | reverse complement strand
AATTCTTGGTAAAGTTACGACTAAATTCCCGTAAACAGTGAACAGTGAACAGTGAACACTTAGGAGTTAAGAGCGATCGAATATAAATACTTTTTAATACATGAATAGTACAGAATTAGGACAATATATTGATGCTACGAATGGTATTTCTAAACCTTGGCTGCTGATACAGTTACGTCTTTTGAAGCTAGAAGAAAAGCGAGCCGATATTTCAGAAAACGAATACGCCGAAAATCTTCAAGACATCCATCAAGATTTAATGAATTTAGGCGAATGGTGGGTTGGCATCGAAGACAAAGTATTTTGACCATGAACACGCTTCGATAAGGGATAATTGATAATTGATAATTAATAATTGATAACTGAAATGGATTATCGGGATGCAGGGGTTGATGTTGAAGCTGGACGCGATTTTGTCGGACGAATCCGCGATTTAGTTCACAGCACTTTTAGAAAGGAAGTTATTGGGGGATTGGGTGGCTTTGGTGGTTGCTTTGAGTTACCTGCTGGTTACAAGCAGCCAGTTTTAATTTCGGGTACTGATGGTGTGGGAACAAAGTTGAAAATTGCCAATATTATCAACCGTCACGACACTGTTGGTATCGATCTGGTGGCTATGTGCGTTAACGATGTGCTGACATCTGGTGCGGAACCTTTGTTTTTTTTAGATTATTTAGCAACGGGTAAACTCAATCCACAACAGTTAACTGAAGTAGTTGCAGGTATAGCTTCTGGCTGCAAACAAGCCGGTTGTGCTTTATTGGGAGGAGAAACCGCCGAAATGCCTGGTTTTTATCAAATGGGTGAATACGACTTAGCTGGCTTTTGTGTGGGAATCGTCGAGAAAAGTCAAATGCTTGATGGAACTAAGGTAAAAGTTGGAGATGTGTCGATCGCTCTAGCTAGTTCTGGAGTACACAGTAATGGCTTTAGTTTGGTAAGAAAAATAATTAGCGATAAAAACTTAAGTTGGGATGATACCCCAAAATTATTTAATGGTAAATCTTTGGGTGAAATTTTTCTGACACCTACGCAAATCTACGTTAAACCAATATTAGCCGCGCAGAAACATGGTTTAGAAATCCACTCAATGGCGCATATTACAGGTGGCGGATTACCGGAAAACTTACCCAGATGTTTGGCAGAAGCACAATCTATCAAAATTAATGCCGATAGCTGGGTGATTCCACCCGTGTTTGAGTGGTTAGCACAAGTCGGTTCTGTTAATTCTCAAGCTATGTACAACACTTTTAATATGGGAATTGGTTTCGTTGTCATCATTCCCGCTAATCAAGCACAACAGACAATTAGCTTTTTTGAATCCCAAAATATTGCAGCTTATAACATTGGTGAAGTGATTTCTGGGAATGGAGAATTAATTAATCTACCGAATTAGAAGGAATTTATAATACATTGTAAGCAAATATTTGTCAACTTATTGTAATAAAAAAACTCTTTATCGCTTATATAGACTGTATTTTGACTTATTGCATCAGAAAAACTGAAAGTGGCAATTACTTATAATTATGAGTCATTTATTACTTTTCTACTTAGAAGGTATAGAAAATACTCATGTCCATAAACGTTAAAATTTGCTAAGTTAGTCTTAACATATTAAAAAAGTCTGCTATTAACGCACAAAAAGTGAACGCTAGTAGAAAAGCAAAATATTTATGTTTTCCGGACTACAGCTGTAACTTAGTGGAGTGTTAAGAATATTTAATTTTACACAAGAAAAAAAATTATGGTTGTAAATTTTACCCTCAATTGTGCCTCTAAGACACTTTTAAAAGAAGTATTCCAAAACTTAGACGCGCAAAGTTGCCCGAATAATTATAATTTCCATATGCATACCGTATATTCTGATGGTCAAATGGAGCCTTCAGAATTGATGCAGGAGGCAATTGACAATGGTTTAAAAGGACTTGCAATTACCGATCACCATAATACAGGTGGCTATAAAGCTGCTAAAAAATGGTTGGAAGACTGGAAAGGGAATAATCCCAATGCTAATGTGCCTTATTTGTGGAGTGGTGTCGAAATCAATGTCAATCTTTTAAACACAGAAGTTCACATTTTAGGTTATGCTTTCGATCCCGAACATCCCAGTATGCAACCCTATATTCAGGGAACACCAGTAACGGGTTCCGAGTATGAAGCCGTAAACGTAATTGCAGCGATTCAAGAAGCTGGAGGATTAGCAGTACTTGCTCATCCAGCACGCTATAGAAAAAGCCATTTTGAGCTAGTTCCTGCTGCTGCTGAATTAGGAATTGATGGAGTGGAAAGCTTCTACGCTTACAGTAGTCGCAAACCTTGGAAACCAAGTGTCACCCAAACCAAACAGGTGCAGCGATTAGCCAACGAACACGGATTATATAGTACCTGCGGTACGGATAGCCACGGCTATAGCTTACTCGAACGGTTATAAGTAGTTAGTGGTTAGTAGTTAGTGGTTAGTAGTTAGTGGTTAAAACAACTAGCAACCATCAACTATCAACTATCAACTATCAACTATCAACTATCAACTATCAACTATCAACTAACAAGTAAATATTATTTTTGAAATTCTGATAATAACCAAGAAATAACTTGGCTATGATTCGTTTGACGGGAACGACGAAAAGCTTCTTCCAGCAATGAAATATCTAAACCTGGTAGTACTTGAGATTGAGTGATTCTTCTACTACCTTGATTTTCTATTAAAAAAGCTATAACTCGAACGTTTTTTACATCTACAATCCAGTATTCATTAACACCTAACTCTTCATAAAGCAGACGTTTTTCACCTTTATCATCGGCAAGAGAAGTATTAGCAACTTCAATTACTAAGTTAGGTGCTGGAAATTCGTTAAGGTTAATAATAGAAGTGCCGTAAGGAATTGCATCAGCGCGATCGCCAATATAATAAGAAACATCCGGTTGTGATTCTTTGCAACCAATTTTACGGAAAGTACAATTATCTTTCCCATTCATCGGAATACCTTTGATAGCTGCGTAGTTGCTAGCAGCTAAGATAACTAGTGTATGATCTTGTGAATGGTCATTTCCTAATGCTGACATTTCAATCCTCATTCTACCGTTGTAATAGTAACCCTTAGCTTTTTCATAAGCTGGGTTTTCGATTATTTGGATATATTCATCCCAAGATGCTGTTACCCAAGTGTCGGTTGGTATTTTTGTTTGTAAATTAGTCATAATAGTAAGGTTTTACCGATAATAGTTTACTTTATTATGACCGATTATCAAGAAGCCCGGTTTCTCTAAAAAACCAGGTTTCTCAACACAACACAATATTTTCTTACTGATAACTGTTCACTGCTCACTGCTCACTGATAATCTGTAATCAATAAGTTCTGGAAAAAACATGGAAAAGTCAGTTTGAAGCTGGTGATAATTTAAAAATAATTCTTCAACTCCGCCAAATAAATTATTTTTCCTTTTAATTCTACGAGAAAGTCCGTTTATTGCTCTATCTATTACAGAGAATTGTTTATATGATGCCAGCCAATCATAAGCAATCATATCTGGAAGAATACTTTTTAATCGTTCGGGAAGTATTTTTTTATTTTCTTGCAGTACTTGATAAACACGATTTGTAAAATCATTCAATGCAATATTAGAATATTCAGACCAATTCTTAGCTAAAAAATGGTCGTAAAATACATCGATCATTATTCCGGAAAATTTACGTCTATTAATACTAATTAGCCTTTTACTCGAACGAAATATTGGATGAGAATCGGTAAAACTATCAATTTTGCGATGTAGATAAATTCCTTTGACTATCTCATGAGGATAGATGTTTTCTATGGAGCCTTTGACGAAATCACCTAAAAGATTTCCAATCATAGATTCTGGTGTACCATCAGATAAAAATAAATGGGCTAAATAATTCATTAGTATTCCCTATTCCCTCCTTTTTCCTATTGTTTATGAATCAATTATGGGATTTTATTACAAACTCATCCCAAAGCGAAAATTTGCTCTCGAATGATCGCACCGGATTAATATTGTTAGTTGGAATTGCTATAGTTACCGGAATTATGTGGCAAAATCCTAGTGGCAAAAAAATTCTCTATCCCTTAACTTTATTATCAACTTGGTACCATGAGATGGCACATGGCTTAATGGCTACGATATTAGGAGCGAATTTTACAAAATTAAAGATTTTTGCGAATGGAAATGGATTAGCTCAGTATAGATATCGTGGTTCGCTATTTTTAGGATCGATTGGTAACGTACTTGTTTCTGCTGCTGGTCCGATGGGACCTCCGATTATTGGTGCTGGTTTTATTTTAGCTTCCCGTAGTTGGCAAACAGCTCAGCAACTTTTGATTATTTTAGGCAGCTTTATGTTGATTTCAGTTCTAATTTGGGTGCGAACTGGAATTGGAGTTTTTGCAATTTCTTTGTTGGGTTTAATAATTTTAGGAATTGGATTAGAAGCATCTCCGGAAATAAAAGTTTTTGCAATTCAGTTTCTTGGAGTACAAGCTTGTATCAGTACTTTTCGCGATTTCAATTATGTTTTTCGTTATTGCGATGGCAATTCTGATACTGCTCAAATTGCAAAAGTTTTGATTTTACCGCATTGGTTTTGGGGGATTTTAATTACAATTGCATCGCTTTTTCTTTTGATACAGAGTCTTCGTATTGCTTATTTTTCAAGTTAATTGCTAGTTCCTTCCAAAGCTAGATGCGAAAATGATGCTTAATGTTTTTCATTTTGCAATTTAAGGTTGGGCGTAATCTTGAAGACATCAAGCTCCGCTTAACTCCTAAAAATATTAACGACCGAAAAATGTTACCAGATTCTGACGCTGAAGACACTTTGTATATTTTTGCTTAAATTTTTACAAAAACAATATTTTACATATAAATACTTTTATTTGAAAATATAATGTTAGCAATATTACTCTTGTTTTATAATTTAATTCCCAGTCCATTTAAATGGACTTATGCTTTGAGACTGGTAATTGCATTCCCAGGCGGATATGAACTCAGTCAAAAATTCAACTACACACTTAGTAGTATTTATTTCCTCAAATCTAGTCTATCTTGAATTACAAAGCATCAAATTACTCTGCGAATATCATACTGAACGTAAAGTTCTTGTTAAAAACTGCTTCAGGTAGATGCGTAATACCCCATAAAAATGATAAATAAATAATCATGATCGTTTATTAAATCAATTTAATTGATTCTTGGTTGCGGTGAGGTGAATCCTGGCATTTGCTTGCCTTAAATTTAATCAAATCTAATTACACTCCTCGCACTTTACTTATACCCAACCGAGTCAAATTTAAAAGTACCAATCGACAACCGCGCATATACTGATGAAAGCATCTGCAAAATTCGACTTTGAGGACGAGAAGTTCAATGCACCACCTTCTCGTGTTGTCCCTTGGTGTCAAATGATTAATCCCAAATATAATATGGATGACGCTGATGGAATAAGTTCCTACGGTTTAGCAATTAAGCTAGAAAATGCCCGTGCTGTTGGCTTTGTACCCGATGATAATTGGCAGCAGGTAGAACATCACTTCAGTTCTGGAGTTGAAACGGTTTTTGTTAGCACAACCCCGAATATAGTTATAGTACGTCGAGGGCCTTTATCGGTAAAAGACCGAGAAACAGGTTCAAAGTTAGGAACCCTCAAAGATAATTACGATGCTTTTTTAGCAGACAAACTTAAATTTAAAACTTTTACTCGCTATTTGATTTTTTTAGCAGGGGAAGATAAGAATTTTTTACATGAATTACCATTACAGCTAACTTTGAATGGTGCTGCTGGAGCAAGTTTTAGTAAGTCTTACTGCGAATATCAGCAAGGAAGGGCAAGTGGGGGATTTGTTGCCGAATTAGAAAGAGCATATGCAGGCTATCGCAGACAAGCCGTAACTCCAAAAGGACCTTTATTTCACGCTCACGGCATTTTCTCACCGATAATTGAATGCGAAGAAAGAGGAATTGCCACAAATACCGTTTTAATTGCTGCAACCGTAGACTATAAACATCCTACAGTTTCCACATTAACTGACTATTTAATTGCTTCGGACTCAAAGGAATCTGGATTGATTTCCAAAACCTTTGAAGAATACAAAGATTTTGCCAAGGAACCAGTAAAAACACAAACGCCTCCAATGGCTGTAGCGGCAGTTTCTAACTCTTACGTTTATCCAGACGAAGACGATTTTGGATATCCGCCGTATTAAGAGTTAGGAGTTAGGAGTTAGGAGTTAGGAGTTAGGAGTTGGGAGTTAGGAGTTAGGAGTTAGGAGTTAGGAGTTGGGAG
>CAYMZW010000424.1:0-6299 GCA_964395005.1 uncultured Rivularia sp. | reverse complement strand
CAGTGAACAGTGAACAGTGAACAGTGAACAGTGAACAGTGAACAGTGAACAGTGGCTAATATTTTATGGAATGTAGAGACGTAAAATTTTACGTCTTCCGACGGTTCGTTGTCTTGGTAAACTTTGGGAGACGTTATGTATAACGTCTCTACATTCGTTACTGTTTAAAAATTTCATTAATCGAGATACATCAATAAAAAATAAGAGCGAAATGTTAAAATCCTTAACCTTTCACTCTTACCTGTTATTATTTAAAAATTAAAAACGGGCGAGAAGGGATTTGAACCCCTGACACCGTGGTCCGTAGCCACGTGCTCTAGTCCACTGAGCTACACGCCCTTGTAACTTAATAATATTAACATATGTCTGCCAGATGACACAAGAAAATTTTCAAAATTCGTCCAATTCTACTCCCCAACAGGGTTTAACTCATTTGGATAATCGTGGAGAAGCCCAAATGGTGGATGTATCTGCCAAAGCATCCACTGTTAGACAAGCTATTGCTGCTGGTAAAGTGCGAATGAAACCAGAAACCTTTGCTGCAATTCAATCGGGAAATGCTCCCAAAGGTGATGTTTTGGCAACGGCGAGGCTGGCTGGAATCATGGCTGCAAAACAAACAGCGAATTTAATTCCTTTATGTCATCCTTTACCGCTACAGAAAATTAACGTGCAAATAATTCCTTTACCTGAATTACCAGGTTATGAAATTCAAGCAACGGTTAAAACCAAAGCTGAAACCGGAGTAGAAATGGAAGCTTTAACGGCGGTTTCTGTTGCTGCACTAACTTTATACGACATGGCGAAAGCTTTGGAAAAGTCGATCCAAATTGAATCAATACATTTGGTGAGTAAGAGTGGTGGTAAGTCGGATTATTTGGAATAGGGAATGGGGCATTGGGCATTGGGCATTGGGCATTGGGCATTGGGCATTGGGCATTGGGCATTGGTAATTGATAGTTGGTAGTTGATAGTTGGTAGTTGGTAATTGGTAATTGGTAATTGATAATTGGTAATTGGTAATTGGTAATTGTTGGGAGTTTTCCCCTTATCTCCCTGTCTCCTTGTCTCCTTGTCTCCTTGTCTCCTTGTCTCCCCCTTCGGGTTCGCCACTTCGCTCAACGGAGGGAACCTCCGCACGCGAGTGGTCTCACCATCTCCCCTTGTCTCCCCCATCGGAAGGATAATAATTTCTGCTACCTGTTTTACAATAATTAGAAGATGCTTAACAAATCTTTAAAAAAATGCAGGCAGCTACAATTCCTTCTACAAATCCGATTCCTGGTAAATATTGGCAATGGCGCGGATATGATGTTTACTATGTCAAAGCGGGAGAAAAGCATTCTCAACATCCGCCTTTATTATTAGTACATGGTTTCGGTGCTTCCACAGATCATTGGCGTAAGAATATCGCCGAGCTTCAGCATGATTTTGAGGTATACGCGATCGATCTTTTAGGATTTGGACGTTCGGCAAAACCTAAATTACAGTATGGTGGTGACTTATGGCGCGATCAATTACACGATTTTATCACTGAAGTTATTGGTGAGAAAGCCGTATTAGCGGGTAATTCCCTCGGTGGTTATGCAAGTTTATGTGTAGCGGCGCAACGTGCTGATTGTGCTGCGGGTTTGGTATTGCTCAATAGTGCTGGCCCTTTTAGTAAAGATGAGCCGACAGTTGAGCCAGAAGCCCTACAAACAGAAATCGAACCTCCTTTAAATGAAAAGTTGCAAAAATTATTGGGTGATTTTGCCAAGTTAATTTTCAAGCAACCCTTAGCTCAATTTATTTTATTTCAATACATTCGCCAACCTTGGGTAATTCGTCAAACTCTAGAAAAAGTTTATTTAGATAAAAGTGCAATCACAGATCAATTAATAGAAGAAATTCGTCGCCCATCTGGTGATGAAGGTGCTTTTGATGTATTTTGCTCTGTATTTAGTACTCCCCAAGGAGAGAAAGTAGACGTACTTTTGCAGCAATTAACTTGTCCATTGTTATTACTATGGGGAGAAGCAGATCCTTGGATGAATGCCAAAGAACGTTCTCAGAAATATCATCAATATTATCCACAATTAACAGAATACTATTTAAGAGCCGGTCATTGTCCCCACGATGAAGTACCAAACCAATTAAATCCATTGTTGCGAGATTGGGTTTTGGGCATCGGGCATCGGGCATAGGGCATTGGGCATTGGGCATAAGGCATCGGAAATCAACCTTTAACCTTAATTACTCCTAACTCTTAACTCCTAACTCCTAACTTTTTCAATCCAAAATCTAAAATCTAAAATCTAAAATTGTTTCATGGGTTATAAACAAAGTATTGTTCGCGGAGCGATATTTCTAATTGCTGCGGAGTTGATGTTAACAATGAATGGAGTAATTATTAGGTTGGCATCAGATGGTTTACCAAATGAAATGATTGTTTTCTTTAGAAATGCGTTTGGTTTATTGAGTTTGATGCCGATTTTTGCTCGCGAAGGTACGGCGATTATACATACACAAAAGCTGCATTTGCATTTGGTGCGGGGATTGTGCGGTGTCACGGCTATGTATTCTTTATTTTTCGTGCTGAGTAATCTTCAATTAGCGAATGCAATGTTGCTTAAAGCTACTATTCCCATATTTATTCCTTTGGTTGCTTTTAGCTGGTTGAAAGAAAGAATTTCTGTTATGGCTCGTTTGGCGATCGCCATTGGTTTTTGCGGTGTATTCTTGATTTTGGAGCCTGGTACTGATTTTAATTGGATAATGTTAGTTGGTTTATTTAGCAGTGCTTTCGCTTCAGTTTCGATGGTAACTATACGTAAGCTATCGGCTACAGAACCGGCTGTCCGTACAGTTTTATATTTTGCGATGATTGCAAGTTTGGTATCGGCTATACCTTTAACTTGGGCTTGGCAAACTCCAACTTCCCAGGAATGGCTGCTGTTAATGGGTGTAGGTGTTTGCAGCACTGTAGTTCAATTGTTAACAACTCGCGGTTATGCATCCGCACCTGCTTCTCAAGTAGGAATTTTTTCTTATTCTTCAGTTATTTTCGGTGCTTTAATTGGCTGGTTGTTTTGGAAGGAATTATGGGATATAAACTCATTTATAGGAGCTATATTTATTATTAGTGCAGGTTTCTTAACTCTTCGCAGTCGCGATAAGACGGTATCGGTAAATGATTAATTGGGCATTGGGCATTGGGCATTGGGCATTGGTAATTGTTCACTGTTCCCTATTCCCTATTCCCTATTCCCTACTCCCTACTCCCTACTCCCTATTTAACAATATAAGATTTGATTTCATCTTCTAATTGATTGCTAACAATTTCTTTACCGATACCGGGTTTATCTAAGTTAACTCGAATATAAGTTTTAGTATCATATTTTCGATCGTTATCTGTATCTTTGGTTATTTCGAGAAAGATTGCACCAGTACTTTGTACAACATTCCAGTTATTTAACTGTGTGTTTTCTGGCGTAATTTGCTGTAAATTTCTTCCTGACAAGTCGGAAAGATATCCAATAGTAGCATCTCGATTGTTTAACTTATTATCTTTGTTAGTATCTTTTTCAATAATTCTGTATAGCCAAAATCTTTTAACAGGTTGTCCTATTGTTTTTTTCTCTATTAAGTCAAAGGATTTAATAATTGCTTTTTTATCTAGTAAATAATTTGTAGAAGCATCTTTTTTAGAATAAAAAATTAGATTATATATGTTCTTTTTCTCTTTGGAAGAACGAGAAAGAGAACCACTATATAAACCTCCAGTGTTGTTACTTGCTCGATTAGTATCTGGGGAAATACTAACTGGAATCATTAAATAATCGGTTTCTTGTTTGATAATTAAATCGCCGTAAACAATATTCGGCTGTGGAGTTTGTTGTGCATTAACTTGCGATTGTTCTCTATTATCAATAGCATTACAAGAAACGCAAAACATAGCTACAATAGTATTTGCAATTTTTATTAATAACTTGTCACGATTCATTAAATGCTCCTAGCAGAATATATGTATGCTCTATTTTATACACTGCTTGGGAATAGTCAATCAATTTTGGATTTTAGATTTTGACAACGGATAAGTTTGGCAACGGATGCTTTTAAGTTTGGCAACGGATGCTTTTAACAACGGATGCGTTTGGTTTATTTTGAATTTTGGATTGCAGCTATACTTCACATTATATTCAAACCGTCTTGCTAGACAATATGTATTTTTAAGCTAGAAGCTAAAATCCGAAACAAAAGCATCAGTTGTTAAAACCCAAAGCATCCGTTGTTAAAATCCAAAATCTAAAATCTAAAATCTTTTTACTCTTCAACTTGCCCTTGGCGATGGATATTAAGAATATCGCTCATTTTTTTGATTTGAGTAAAGACTTGCTCTAATTGTTTTTTATCAGAAACTTCTATTCCCAAATCTATTAATGCAGGTTGATTGACGGCGGTTTGTACATTAGCATGAGAAACATTTATTCCTTGATCGCTTAACCGAGATAAAATATCTTTGAAAACTCCAACGCGATCTAAAGCTTCAATTTGTACGTTAACACTGTAACTTTGAGGACGACGATGCTTGATTTCTTCGCTGTTGTTCCAGCTAACAGGTACTAAACGCTCGCAACTCGTATTTTTCAAGTTATGACATCCTTGGCGATGAATTGAAATTCCTCTACCTCTGGTGACTATACCAATAATAGGTTCTCCTGGAATGGGAGTACAGCAACCCGCAACATGATACATCAATCCTTCTACACCAATTATTGGGGAATTGCTTTTGCTATTAGTGCTTCCCTCTCGTAGTGCTTTTGGTGTAGAGGTTGGTAAATTAGTAACAACTTCATCTAAATCTATATCTTCTACAGGTTGTTGTTCTTTAACTATTTCTCTCCACCGATTTAATACCAAGTTCAAGGTAATTTCACCGTAACCTAAAGCTGCAAGTAAGTCTTCAACGCTGTGGTAGTTACATTTGTCTGCGACTGTTTGCATTGGTTCGGATTTGAGTAAGCTTTCAAAACCAGATTTACCTAAATCTTTTTCTAATAATTCTTTACCCCTGGCAATATTTTCTTCTCTACGGGAACGCTTATACCATTGTTTGATGCGATTTTTAGCTGCTGAAGTAGCGGCAAAATTCAACCAGTCTAAGCTGGGATGACTATTTTTCTGAGTTACAATTTCAACAATATCACCATTGTCTAAGTTGGTAGAAAGCGGTACCATTCTGCCGTTAACTTTGGCTCCAGCGCAATGGTTGCCTACTTCGGTATGAATGCGATAGGCGAAATCCACGGTGGTAGAATTCGGACTCAAGGCTACTAAATCGCCTTTGGGAGTAAAAACATAAATATCCTCTTCAAAAAGATTGTCTTTGATGCTTTCTAAATATTCTTGAGCGTCTTTGAGGTCGTTTTGCCATTCTAATAACTGTCGCAGCCAGGTAAATTTCTCGTCTGCTGCGGTCATTTGAGTATTGTGGGAACCACCTGTTTCCTTGTATATCCAGTGAGCTGCTATGCCATACTCGGCAATACGATGCATCTCTAAGGTGCGGATTTGCACTTCCATTGGACGGCCCCACGGCCCAATTACTCCAGTGTGCAATGATTGATAGCGGTTGGGTTTGGGTAGTCCAATATAGTCTTTGAATCTACCAGGAATCGGACGAAAAGAATCGTGAACTAATGCTAAAGCGCGATAGCATTCTTCGTTGGTATTTACAATAATCCGCAGCGCCGCTAAATCGAAAATTTCATGAAATTCCTTTTTTTGACGCTGCATCTTTTGATAGATACTATATAGATGCTTCGGACGGCCTGATAATTCTTTGCAGGCAATTCCCGCTTGTTTCAAACGAGAACGCAAAGTTTCATTTACCTTACTTAATCTCTGTTCCCTCGCTTCTCTTTTATCGGCAACTAACTGCTGCATTTGACGGTAAGCATCGGTTTCAAGATATTTAAAAGCTAAATCTTCTAATTCCCATTTGACGTGCCAAATACCTAAACGATTAGCTAAAGGAGCAAATATTTCTCTAGTCTCCAAAGCTTTGCTACGACGCTTATGTTCTGGCATTGCTTCCAAAGTCCGCATATTATGCAAGCGATCTGCCAATTTTACAACAATGACGCGAATATCCTGCGCCATAGCCAAAAACATTCTCCGAAAGTTCTCTGCTTGACTTTCTGTTTTACTTTTAAAATTAATTTTAGAAAGCTTAGTTACCCCTTCAACCAAGCGTCTTACTTCTTCCCCAAACAGTTCTTCTATTTGTTCAATTGTAACTTCTGTATCCTCAACTA
>CAYMZW010000423.1:0-6306 GCA_964395005.1 uncultured Rivularia sp. | reverse complement strand
GAACTCCGGTCAAGATATGATTCAAAATTTGGTCACGATATGGGTAAAGTCACAGTACCCGTAGTCGCTTTAGAACCAGAATCGCTGAAAAATTGGGCTTGGATGGTAGCAGGTGCGGGAGATGTACAAACCAAGGGATTTTTACTCGCACCGGATACAGAAGTATTTGATATTGATGACGAATCAACAGAAAATAATAGCGTTGAACTTTCAGCCAAACAACGTTTGCAACGCTTTCGTCTCACAGCTTCACCAATAGCACGGAAATTAGCGGGACTTTTGGCAGCTGCACCAATTAATTTACCTGTAGTGCGGTTGATACGGCAGATGATGTTACCACAATCAAGTCAAGTTCATGTGGCTGAGGTGTTTTTGGGTGGGATATTGAAGCCATTGTCACCAATCGATGAAGGTGTAGAAACGGATAACATTCAATATGACTTTGTGGATGAGGTGCGGGATTTGCTGCTTGATGCGGTTCCATTAACAGAGTCAACTGAGGTACTGCGAAAAGTTTCGGATTATTTAGCGCAAAGGGCTGGGTTATCTGTTGATGAGTTTACGGCGATGTTGGTTAATCCGGGGTTGGCTGTAGATGATTCGAGTGGTGTTTTGGTTCGTCGTTTTGCTCAAATTACGGCGAAGGTTTTGAGGCGTTTGGGCGGGAAGTATGTAGAATTAGCGGAGGAGATAGAGCAAAATTTTCAAATTTTATCTCAAACTCAAGACGAATCTACTCAATTTCCTTATGAATATCAAGTTGGTGGAAGCTTACCAACTGATGCACCTACCTATGTTATGCGCCAAGCAGACAACGAACTGTATAAAAGCTTAAAAAACGGGCAGTTTTGCTATATTTTTGGTTCCCGACAAATGGGGCGTTCTAGCTTACGGATAAGAGTAATGAATCTTTTGAAGAATGACGGTTTTGCCTGCGCTACGATTGATTTAATAACTATTGGTTCTCAGGAAATTACTCCCCGACAGTGGTATATAGGGCTAATGCGGAGTTTAAATAGTAGCTTTCAATTGTTTAATAATTTTCATTTGATAAAGTGGTTGAAAGAGCGGGAAAATCTTTCTATTACTAGATGTTGGATAGAATTTATTGAGCAAGTAATTTTGGTCAAAATATCTACCAATATAGTAGTTTTCGTGGACGAGGTTGATAGCTTACTAAGCTTAGATTTCAGGGATGACTTTTTGGCTTCAATTAGAGATTTTTATAACAAACGTGTTGATAATTCACAATATCGGCGATTGACATTTTGTTTCTTAGGTGTAACGACTCCCTCAGATTTAATCCAAGATAAACAACGTACACCTTTTAATATTGGTCATGCGATTGAGTTAAAAGGTTTTCAACTTCATGAAACAGAACCTTTGGCAAGAGGTTTAGCTAGTATAGGAAATCCTCAACAACTAATGGATGCTATTCTTTATTGGACAGGAGGACAGCCATTTTTAACTCAAAAAATGTGTTCGCTTGCTCTAAAATCCAACATAGTTCGACCAGGTAATGGATATGAAGCTCATTGGATAGGAGATTTAGTTCGCTCAGACATTATTGAAGACTGGGAAGAGCAAGACCAGCCAGAACATTTGAGGACTATTAGAGACAGAATTTTACGTTTCACGGATAGTCCTGAAAAATTATTAAGGCTATACAAAAATATTTTACAGCAGGAAATAATAGCTGATAATACTCCAACAGAAATACACTTGCTATTGTCAGGTTTAGTGGTCAAACAAGGAGACAAATTAAAAGTTTATAACCGCATCTATAAACAAGTTTTTAATGAAGATTGGGTGAATCGACAATTACAGCAAGTTGCATTGAAAAAAATCCTAATTTTATCAGGAAATCCCACAAATGCATCTCGTCTGCAATTAGATCGAGAAGTAAGAGAGATTCAGGATAGTTTACAACGTAGCAAAAAAAGAGAACAGTTTAAGATTATTAGCAATTCAGTTGTACGTCCTGATGATTTACGACGTACATTATTAGATACTGAACCAGAAATAGTACATTTTTCTGGGCATGGTGGAAGAAATCAAGGCTTGGTTTTGGAAAATGATTCTGGAGAAATGCAAGCGGTTAGCGAAAAATCTCTAGCAAGCTTATTTCAATTATTTAATAATACAATTGAGTGTGTTGTTTTAAACGATTGCTACTCTGAGTCTCAGGCTGAGGCTATATGCCAACATATCAATTATGTGGTAGGCATTAGTCATCAAATAAGTGATAAAGCAGCTATTAAATTTGCCGTTGGTTTTTATGATGCTTTAGGTGCAGGTAGAAGTTATGAAGAAGCCTATGAATTTGGCTGTACTGCGATTACTTTGGAAAATGCCTCAGCACAGCATTTGGCACCTGTTCTCAAATCTCGAAAAACTATATTAGAAAATAATTGTTATAAAGAAATTTGTAAACCTGGTTCATTAATTCGGATTAAAGTACCCCCTAAGTTGGGCGAAACTGCTTTATTAAATAGAATTCTTAAATATGCAAATCAACAAGATTATCAAACTATTAACCTAAACTTTCAAGATGCTGATGTTAATATTCTTGATAACCTAGATAGACTCTTACAATGGCTTTGCTCCAGTACAACCAACAAGCTGAATTTAGCTGATAATTCAAGTAATTATTGGGAGAATTGGAGAAACCGTCTTGGTAGTAAAGTTACTTGCACACACTATTTAGAAGAATATTTATTACCTCAAACTCCAAATGCGATCGCTCTTGGTTTAGATAATATTGAAGAAATTTTCAAGTATCCTGACATTGCAACCGATTTTTTAGGTTTACTGCGTGGTTGGCATGAAAAAGCAAAACATGAGACTATTTGGCAAAAACTGAGATTAATAATCGTACATTCCAAAGATGCTGAAATCCCACTTAACATTAACCAATCACCCTTTAATGTAGGATTGACAATTGAGATACTAGCAAACTGATATGTTTCCGCGTATAGTATAAAATACTACAAGAAAAGAAAAATATTTCTGATTGTCAAAAACCCCAACACAAACAAAACTTATTGCCAAAATAGAACTAGACAAAAACCGAGAAGAAAGTATCAATAATGTAGAATTTAGGAAATAGTTTGGCTAAATACTTTCAAAATAAAAATGAAGCTTTTTATTTGTTGATTGCTGCTACGGCTTGACTACGGGATACTGAGCAACAAAATCTTCAACAGGCATCTTTAATTTATCGGAAAATATACGCGCAGCTTGATCATTTACAGGTTGCCCTCCTAAGACAGCCTGTACTTGTGCCGGAGTAACCTGACAATCATTTGCCATTTCAACTAGTTGCTTTTCTCCCATGCCTTTGTAATTCAGCAGAATATAAGCATTCATGAGTTCGGGTATGGTTGGCGAATCCTTGTGTATTCCCGATTGCATTATTTCTTTTTGACCAATCCCAACGTTTAACAGCTTGTTTTCTGGCGGAAGCTGTTGTTTTCCTACATACCACTCAATAAAGTGAATCAAGGCATCTTTCATGTTCGTGCCATTCATCGCAGTCATTCCCTTGAACTGCGTTCTTAATGCATCTGGCAACTCTAAGCGATAAGCAACTAAACCTTCTTCATTATCTGGCACAAGGAACAATTTTTTTCAGTACTAGCTTCAACCTTACCATTATTACATTTGATATATTATCTTGTCTAAGTTACATATGTATGGTTTGTTTTTTCTGTATGGTTAATGTTATGATTTAAAAGTAGTAAAAAAATAATCTCTCCAACCAATGAAGAAATTTCGCGATCGGAGAGAGGGCTGAAATATTTTTTAAGCCAAAACCCCCCGCGAAGACTACCAATCAAGCTCGGAGGGTTTGGTTTCCCAATCAAATCAAAGGGATACTTTTATTATGCATACCATAGCCTTAGACGACAATACCCAAAACGTCTACCCCCCATTTGTATTCGCCACAAACTTTGATTATTCTCGGTTTGAGAATCCCCAGCTACAAAGCAAAGCTAAAACCACGCTCAACCAATTCATTGGCTTCGTCCGCCGAACCTTCGATGGGTTATTAGAAAACGGAGAAGCATTAAACTCAATTTATCAAGACTGCCTTGCCCATTGCCCAAAAGGTAAAAAAGTATTCGATAATTGGCTAGCATCCGATGATTTCGGAGCATCCCGCTACATAGCGTATAGCGCAATAGAAATTTACAATTGGTTTTCAAAGCTACCGAAGCGTTTACAGCGTCTAGTACGCGCTAATGTTCAGAAATGGAGCGTATCAGCGTTACGTCAACTAACCAAAGTTAGCAATGATTTGGTAAAGGAACTTGTGCGATCGCGAAGCGGATGCCCGAAGGGCTTATCGCCACATATAACAGCCGCGCAAGTCAAGAAGGTAAGGGAGCAGGGAGTAAAAAGTACAGAAGAAAATTATTCTTTAAACGAACAACCTACACCTCCTCTTGAACTCAACCCCGGAATGAGAATCGTAGTAAAAAGTGACGACAGGGGTTGGACTGGTTACGCTGGTATTATTATGTCCGAGTGGAACAATGATTTCTGGGTGTTGCTTGACCACACAGTTTCTCAGGGTATGGAAGTAAAACATCTGTTCAAACCACATCAAATTCAGCCAGAAGCTCTTCATACAGTTATAAAACCAGCTTCTCCCAAGGAAATGTTTACACCAGCCGAAGTTGAGCAAAAAATAGCTGAAGCTTTAACGCAACGAGAGAAAGAAAAAGCAGAAGAAGAACTGGGGAAATTTGTCGAAATCCGCGATGCAGCGCTAAAAGCAGCAAAAGAGGAAATAATTGCGGCGCAAAAACACGCGACTCAGATGGAACAAGCTAAACATGAACTAATCGAGCAATTGATAGCCAAAGAAAACGAATTGCAGTCTGTGAAAGGTTTAATCGATAGAAATCAACAACTCCAGCAACGTGTAAAAGATTTAGAAAAAGCTCTTGAAGATTCCAATAAAGATAGCTGGGGAAATACGTTTAACAAACAAGCTGCGAAGGTGGTTAACAAGGAGTTGGAGAAAACTATTGAGCCATTAATGTCGGAAGTTGAGCGTTTGAATAATGTACTTTCTCAAAGAGAGCAACAACTAACTCAACTTCAAGCAATGAGTATAAAACAGCAAGAAGAATTGCAGCAGAAATCGAAATCTAATTCGGTAATTGCTGAGTTTGGCGAGATTGGAGAAAATCTTGGTTGGAATGGTTGGAGTGAAGCAGGATACCGAACAAAAAGTGGAACGCTATATACAGGGATTCATGCTCTAACTGCTTTTATTTCGGATTTGAAAGTATCTCATCCTAATTATCAAGGGCAGGAAATTCCCTTCTAAATTAAGTAAAAATTGGATTTTTGTAAAACCTTGCCTTTAATTCAAAATTAATGGCACTGAGCTTCGGCATGATAAAAAATCTTCCATAAATAAGTAATATGCAATTGCTAAAAGAGCCACAAGTCAATACGAAGAAAATCCCTCGTTGGTTAGCAAAATTTATCTTATATCAAACACAAAATAGTTCTAGTCAACAAATATTTTTTGAACTGCTAGAGCCAATGTCCCCAGAAGAATGGTGCATTATTTGGATACCAATTATTCATCCCGGAATAGAAGTTCCAACACCCGGTAAACGAAGTCCTCACGGGTATATGAAAGCTTGTAATGCTACTCTTTCGTACTTAACTGGTTACAACGAAAGAACGATTGAAGGTTGGTTTTATAGTAAGTCTTATCATTATTCTGTGGGAATTTTATTACGGTGTTTTCATTTAATTTTTCAATTGCACTAAACCTCTTACTACCTATTACTTATTAATAATTTGTTCTACCAAAATAGAAACATCATCAAATGCAAGGGGTTGAATTGTTCCGCTAGTAAGTGTAAATTTAGTTGCATAATCTCCATCTAATGGCTCTCTAAATACCACTAAATGCAACTTTTTCAAATTAACAACCCAATATTCCTTAATCCCTGCTTCGTGCCAAAATTTTACTTTTTCTCTCTAAATCTTTCTCTAAACTGGAATTAGAATACTCAATTACCCAGAAAATATTTTCTACATAAGGGTGATGTTCTCGGTAATCTCTTCCTAAACGTTGAACAATTGCTAAATCTGGTTCGGGTTCTGAATCGTTGGGTAAAGTAATTGGTTTGGCATGGCGAATTTTTGCACGTTTACCTAATAATTCACTCAAATACTCCCCTGCTTCATCGCGCTAAGTAAGCATGAGGCTCCCCTTCTGGTGATATTTCGACTACTTCTCCTTTGAGTAATTCAACGCAGGCGTTCGCGAAGCGA
>CAYMZW010000422.1:0-6357 GCA_964395005.1 uncultured Rivularia sp. | reverse complement strand
GTTCGTTCGTAGTTGCGCTTTAGCGCCAAAAATGTAGAGCGCTAAAGCGCAACTACGAACCAAGAGATATTGTATTTACCGCTTGACAAAACCTCAACAATTCTTCTTCCGAAAAATCCCTCTTCGCATAGTTAGCCATCAAACTTACAAACTGCACGTTTCCAAAAATATAGCCTTTGCAAGAATCTATCCTGTCTAAACTAGCTGTTTTCGGATGCAGTACGTTATTATTCCAGTCGGAAGTTGTCTGAAGATTGTCCAACTTCCATCCTGTATAAGGACATCTACCATCCTGTTTTTCCCAAAGCTGTTTAAGATATTCCAGAGTAATATTACATTCTCGTCCATTGCTTTTTACTCTTCTTCTTGCAAGTCTATGATGTTGACGAAATGGCGAATATTCGTCTCTTCTATTACCTACGGCTGTATTAAGTGACACTATGAAAGCTGTATCATCTATATCTATAAAATCAGTCTCACCTAGAATTCTATATCTATAAACGTCGCGACAGAATTTAATTACATCGTGCTGTGTAAAAGCGTTTTTAGCAAAGTTAGCAATCACACTAACAAACTCTATGTTTCCTCGAATGTAACCTATTGAAGAATCTATCCGATCAACACTCGCTCTATCTATTGTTAATTTTGCATCTTGATAATCTGTAGTGCTGGGTAATAAAAGTAAATTCCAACCTGTATAGGGACAAATTCCTTTTTGTTTTTCCCATAATTCTTTTAAATCGGCTAGGGTGACGGAACATTCGTGCTTTCTTCGCTTAGCCGATTTTCTCATTACTTTCAGATGATTTCGGAAAGGTGAATATTCATCAGTTCTAATAATATTCTTTAAGTGGGCAGTAGTTCTATTAGCTTTAACTTTGGAAGTACCAAGCCCTCTATATTTCGCATGACATCTCAAAGAACAAAAATGAAGTCTTCCTAATTTCTCGCTTCTATTAAATTCGCTGCGATTCTTATTAAATTCCTTAGCACAAGCAGGATTTCGACAAATAACTATTACTTGCGACTGATTCATAATAAAAAAACAAATCCACCTCTACATTTAAGTATAAGATGGATTAAGTAATTATATAGTAGTGGATCTGGGCAGAATCGAACTGCCGTGCACAATGGGTATTTACCCCCGCATCGTTCACAGGTATAGCCTCGTTAACCCTTGAGGCAGGGACCGTTCATTATCCCGAACGGTGGGATGCTTTGGTAAAGTCTTTTCTAATAAGTCCACCAAAGGGAACTTATTAGAGCATCCGTTGGGGGTTGCTCTCTAATGCTTAACGGAGTCACATTAGAGAGAAGCGTACGAAAAAATTTTAAGCAGCTACTGCTTGACGCTTGAATGCTACAATGTTGTTTGCAGTTATTATTTGTTTTGAGACTTGATTAACGAGATTTGACTCACTCTCGACCTGAATCAACGAGTAGCTTTCGCCACCATGTCGAAGCCATTACAGACCCATGTGATTCATATTCTATTATAGTGCAGCTTTTTGAAAATTGCCACCTAAAAAAGTTAGGAGTGAGGAGTGAGGAGTGAGGAGTTGTAAATTAAGAGTTAAGGGTTATGAACTAATAAATAATTCTTAGTTCGTTATCTTCAGCAGTGAAATTCTAAGCCCTAATCATCTTCGAGGTTTATAAGTTAAAAACTTTTAATCACTCTTTGAACTCTTAACTCATAACTCTTAATTCCTAACTCCTAACTCTTAATTCCTAACTCCTAACTCTTAACTCCTAACTCCTAACTCTCTTTACCCAAGCGCTTGGGCACCACCTACAACTTCTAAAATTTCTTGGGTAATTGCTGCTTGTCGCGCTTTGTTATAAGACAGTGAAAGACTCTTCATTAAGTCGGCTGCGTTGTCGCTTGCACTACTCATTGCTGTCATTCGCGCTGCTAACTCGCTGGCTGCGGATTCTTGCAATGCTCGTAGCAGTTGATTACTTAGGTATAGTGGTAGTAAGGAATCCAGAATCTGTACTGGATCTTGTTCAAAAATCATGTCGCGAGGGAAATCACGCATTTCGGTAGTAACTTTCTCTCTCTCTACTTCAAATTCACCACCACGGGTTGTTAAACGGAAGAATTCGTCTTCTGCTGATAAACCTTTGGGATCTAAAGGAAGCAAAGTTTGTACAACGGGACGAGAACTAACTAAGGAAACGAATTTAGTGTAAACCAATTCGATTCTATCTACTTCTTCAGATAAGAATAAAGAAAGTAATTCGTCAGCGATGTCAGAAGCTTCCGCTGCTGTAGGGATTTGTTCTAAGCCGGTATATGACTTTTCAATCGGTTGTTCGCGACGTTGAAAAAACTGGTTGGCTTTACGCCCTACTAATACAAATTTATAATCTAAACCTTCGGACTGTAGCTCTTTGGCGCGATTTTCGGCACGCTTAATAACGTTGGTATTGTAGCCACCACACAAACCGCGATCGCCAGAAATTACCAGCAAACCTACCGTACCAACTTCGCGCTTTTTCATCAGCGGTAAGTCTACATCTTCAAAGCCTAGACGACTTTGCAAACCAAATAAAACTTGTGCCAAACGGTCTGCAAACGGACGGGTAGAAGTTACCTGTTCCTGTGCGCGACGTACTCTTGCAGCCGCAACCAACCGCATTGCTTCTGTAATTTTTTTGGTATTTTTAACCGAACTAATGCGGTCCCGTATCGCTTTTAAATTAGGCATAATTTCTTTCAGTGAACAGTGAACAGTGAACAGTTAACAGTTAACAGTGAGCAGTGAGCAGTTAACAGTTAGCGTTTAACAGTCAGAGAATCAATAGTAAATGCTAAAGAAATAAGAACTAGAAGCATTTCTCCAAGCCATCAACCCTCTCCTCCTATTATTTACTGTTCACTGCTCACTGCTAACTGCTCACTGTTTTACGCTGTTGCCATGAAGGTTTTCTTGTACTCTTCGATTGCTTCTTTCAAAGCTTTTTCTTCGCCTTCACCAAGTACTTTTGTGTCTGAAACTCCTTGCTTGAATTCAGTTTTGTTGTTCTTCAGGTATTCTTGGAATCCTTCAACAAAATCTGTAATTTTATTAACTTCGATATCACTTAAATATCCGTTCAGACCCGCATACAAGATTGCAACTTGCTCGTATACTGCACGTGGCTGGTTTTGTGGTTGCTTCAAGGTTTCCCGCAAGCGCACGCCTTGAGCTAACTGATCCTGAGTTGCTTTATCTAAGTCGGATGCAAACTGTGAGAATGCTTGCAATTCATCGAATTGTGCTAATTCCAACTTCAACTTACCGGCAACTTTTTTCATTGCCTTGGTTTGAGCAGCGGAACCCACGCGGGATACGGAAATACCGGGGTTAATTGCGGGACGAATACCGGCGTTAAATAAGTCGGAAGATAAGAATATCTGACCGTCGGTAATCGAAATTACGTTGGTAGGAATGTAAGCGGATACGTCACCAGCTTGGGTTTCAATGATTGGTAACGCGGTCATGCTACCTGCTCCAAGGTCGTCGCTGAGTTTTGCAGCGCGTTCCAACAAGCGGGAGTGGAGGTAAAATACGTCTCCAGGATATGCTTCACGACCGGGTGGACGACGTAGTAACAAGGACATTTGACGGTAAGCTTGTGCTTGCTTGGTCAAATCGTCATAAATAATTAAGGTTGCTTTGCCTTTGTACATAAAGTATTCAGCAAGAGCAGCACCAGAATAAGGAGCCAACCACTGCAATGGTGCGGGTTCGGAAGCACTCGCTGCTACCACAATGGTGTAATCCATCGCGCCATTGTCTTGTAAAGTTTGAACTACGTTAGCAACGGTAGAAGCTTTTTGACCGATAGCTACGTAAACGCAAACTACGTCTTCGGACTTTTGGTTAATAATGGTGTCGATCGCGATCGCAGTTTTACCAGTTTGTCTGTCACCAATAATTAATTCGCGCTGTCCCCTTCCTACAGGAATCATCGCGTCAATAGCGGTAATTCCGGTTTGCATTGGTTCGTGTACGGAACGACGTTGGATAATACCGGGAGCCATCGATTCAATTAAGCGACCTTCTGTGGTGTTGATATCACCTTTACCGTCGATTGGTTCACCCAAAGCATTAACAACTCTGCCGATCATGGCATCGCCAACGGGTACTTGAGCAATCTTACCAGTAGCTGTAACGGTACTGCCTTCTTGAATTTGGCGACCATCACCCATCAATACCGCACCAACGTTGTCTTCTTCTAAGTTAAGAGCAACACCAGCGGTACCATCTTCAAATTCCAACAACTCGCCAGCCATAGCTTTTTCCAAGCCATAGATACGAGCAATACCGTCACCTACTGACAACACGGTACCAACGTTAGCAACTTTGACCTGCTGGTCGTATTGCTCGATTTGCTGTTGGATAATATTACTAATTTCGTCTGGTCTAATGCTAATTGCCATTTTTTTATCTTCTTTCTTACAATACGAAAAGAACTGCGAGTTATGAGTTATGAGTTATGAGTTATGAGTTATGAGTTATGAGTTATGAGTTCTAAATTGTTCTGTTTTACCAGTTTTACTCAAACTCCGGCGTTAAATTCCAGACCTCCTCATTCCTGACTCCTAACTTTTTATTCCTCACTCCTAACTCTTCACTCCTAACTTTATTTACCCTTTCAGACTCAAAGATAAGCGGCGTAACTGACCCCGTAAACTCGAATCAACTACTTGAGAACCGACTTTAATAATTACACCACCAATGATGTCGCTATCAATAGTACTGTCTAACTCGACCTCGCGAGCATCAGTCATTGACTTAACTTTCTCTTTGATTGTCTGCTGCTGTTCGTCGGTGAGGGGAACGGCAGAAATTACTTCCGCTAATACTGTTTGATTTAGTTCTCGCAATTTTGCCAAATATTCTTGACCTATATCCTGCACCAATGTGATTCGTCTTCTATCTACTAAAAGCATCAAAAAGTTACGAAATATTGGATTGGTGTCGTCGCTAAGTATCTTGCTAATAACACCTTTTTTGTCTTCACCATCGACAAACGGATTGGCAAAAAAGTTTTGCAGTGGCTGGCTTTCTTTGATTAAGTTCAACAAAGAACGTACATCAGAGTCAAATTTATCTGCAACGTTATTTGACTGCGCTATAGACATAAGCGCTTCAGCATAAGGACGGGATATTGCTGCGGTTGCTGCTGTGTTACTTGCCATAATTAACTTCCTAATTGCGCGATGCTACGGTCAACCAATGTATGCTGAGCATCGTCAGCAATTCCACCACGGAGTTGCGACTCTACTTTTTCCAAAGCCTGAGCGACTACGCGCTGTCGCAGCTGGTTTATAGCTTTATCTCTTTCTGTGTTCAAATCAGCTGCTGCTGTCTGCTTCATTCTTTCCACATCAACAGCGGCTTGTGCGAGGATTGATTCTTTCGCTTTACCAGCATTTTCTTGGGCTGCTTGCTTGATTCTCTCAGCTTCTGCTTGAGCTTGAGCCAATTTCTTTTGTTGGTCAGCTAAAGCGGTTTGTGCATCCTGAGTACGTTTTTCAGCAGCTTTGATCGCGGCTTCAATCTTCTCGCGGCGTTCTTTTAATTTACTACCTAGAGCTTTCCGTCCAAAAACGAATAGCACTACGATAATAATTGCCAAGTTAATTAAGTTAGTATCAAAGATGTCGGTATTCAAACCAAAACCTTCGTGACTTGCTTCCTCTACTAACTCACTTCCGACGGCGCTGGCTTCCGCCATCAATATTAAAAAAGTCCCCATTTTATCTCATCCACTATTGCGCTGCTTTCAGCATAAAATATATGATGCCGTCTTCAATTAAGCATCTATAAAACTAAATCTCTCTATACCCAAATAACTAGTAGTAATTTACTTTTTTTATAATTCGTAATTAATCAATTTTTATTTTAAGCAGTGTCATTTATAGAAAAAATTTCTCTGAAGAAATTTTTCTACCTTTAACTGACCAATCGTACTTATAGATTTTAAACTTGATATTTTAAATAGAATCTCTATTAAAATGTCATTTAGAGAAAACAATCCAAAATCCGAAATCCAAAATCTAAAATCCAATTGATTCTTTACTTGCATATGGGGTAATAATTACGAATTATAAAGAAGCAATTACAGAATTAGAGCTAAGCAATGCAGACAAACTTTCCTCATATATCTAGTTAAAGTTTGTTAGCGCTGCGCTGCTAAATCCGCTCCTAAAAGCTTTTCTAATATTTGGCGAGAAAGACCATCAACTTCTTTTTCCAAAGAAGTATAAGCCTCTTGTTTTTGCTGCTCGATTTCTTGAGATGCTTTTTCTCTTTGTGCTTGCGCTTCTTGTTGAGCTGCTGCTACTTTTTCAGAAGCAGT
>CAYMZW010000421.1:0-6380 GCA_964395005.1 uncultured Rivularia sp. | reverse complement strand
CTAACCCAACCTACAAACTAAAGTTCTTACTACAAACTAATTAAAATCCTTACTTATTTTCTCCATATTTGACAATAAATTTATTAGCTAAGGAATCATTTTTGATGGGAGGAACTTTTCCTTGAGCAGCCATTGTTTGATAAACTAAGGCCGCTGTTTCTCCTCTACTTATTGCCCGATTGGGATTAAGTATTTCGCTGTTAGGATAGTTAACCACTATATTTTTTGTAGTTGCAGCAGCCACTTGAGGAACGGCATTTTCAGGAATTTTATCGGCATCTTTATAAGCTTGCTGAACGATAGATGCTGCTGATAATGGTGCTGTTGCTGTAGTGTTAGTGTTAGTATCTTTGGAATTATTCGCTGCCGCCGTTTGTTGATTTCCGACATTGTTTGTCGTTTGAGGCGTTTTTGCAGCATTAGCTCTTTGAATAAGTAAAGGCTGCATCAAAGAAGTAATCCCGATTGGTAACATCACGCGCTTTCTTTTTCTTTTTGCTACTCTTCTTCTAATATATGGAGGAATAATTGTAGGAGTATTTGGTGTGATAGTAGAAGTTTTTACAGGATTTGCTTGATAAGTTAAATCTAAACCCCTCATTAAAGCATTAATTGCTTCTAACTTGCTAACTTCCTGACGGGGACGGAATTTATTTTCATCCCCTAATAGAAATCCTTCTTCTACAGCTTCCTCAATTGCTTTACTTGCCCAATAACCTTGGGGAACGTCTTCATATATAGAACCGCTTTTAATTTGTTTTTCTTTATCTTGATCGAAAGCTTTACGAATTATAGCAGCAAATTCATCTCTATCTAATGCCTGATTTGGTCTGTATCTACCGTCAGGATATCCGGTTATTACATTTCTTTCTGCTAAACCTTTGATAAATGGTTGCGCCCAATAGTCAGGTTTTACATCCGGAAATGTGGATTGTGGAGAAGATTGAGCATTAGTTACTAATGGAATTGCCGCAGCGATCGCCAAAGAAGCAGTTATTATAGATGTGCCTATAATCGGAAAGTGCCTTAAGGTATTCATAATATCCTCAAATAATTATATTGCCCTATTTTAGATATTAGTTTGTTTAAATTATTCAGTTAATCCACCCGACGATATAGAATTGCAAGTCTCACGAAATAAATTTTAAAGTTAATCTAATGGTTAATTTTTAGTAACTTATATTAATTTTTTTATAGCAATAAATACTAGAAACTCCGCGAGTAAAAGCTGAGTGTTTGAGATTATTACTTACTTTACAATTAGATCCAGCGCGGATGCAATTGATTTCTGGATTTGTAGGTGTGTATTTGGATTTGAATGCACAAGAAGAGCGAGTTTTTGAAACTGCGATCGATAGAATGGGATTAACTGATGATGAGCAGGAGGAATATATGGAAATTGTAACTAGCTGGGCAATAGAAAAAGCTGAAAAAATAGCGATGAATTCGTTGCGGAAAGGGATGAGTATAGAAGATGTTGCAGAAATAACTGAGTTAACTATTCAACGGGTACGGGAATTACAAAATCAATTACAAAAGGGGAATTAAGGAATATATGGGGATGGCGACAAAAAGTTAGGAGTTAGGAGTTAGGAGTTAGGAATTTGAAGAATTTATGTCCAATGCCCAATCCCCAATGCCCTATGCCCAATCCCCAATTCCCAATTATCAAGCAACAAATTGTCCAGAATCTAGTTTATCAACCCAATTAATTTTACCTTTGCGAACATCCGAGGCTTGAGGCATTTGCTTTAAACGCATTAATTCGGTGATAGCGGCAATATCTTGATCGTGTTGAGAGCCAGCTACAGCTAAAACTCGATCATCTTTAACGTAAAAAGCGAGAAATTCTTGCTCGTCTAAATTCCCCTGAATGATAATATCATCCCAGTTTTCAGCATGTCCGGCATAACGCAATTTTACATCGAATTGCCCAGACCAGAAAAAGGGAACGCTGGCAAATTTAATTTTCTCTCCAATCATATTACGAGCAGCAATACGCCCGTGCTGTTGCGCTAAGCGCCAATGTTCGATGCGGGTAGGTTTTCCCGTTGCAGCGTAAGGAAAACGAGCAATATCTCCAGCTACAAATATATTATCTGCTGCCTGCAAATATTCATCTACATTTACGCTCTTGTCTTTTTCATTTAACTCTACTCCCTGCAAAAACTCCGTAACGGGTTCAACTCCGATACCAACTACTACTAAATCTGCATTTAAGCGATCGCCATTTTCTAGTACTGCAACTTCAACTTTTCCGTTACCTTCAAACTGCTTTACTTTGGTTCCCATTTGGAAAGATACACCATTTGATTCGTGCAGTTTGCGAAACATGGCACCTATATCACCTCCAAGAATCTTCTTAAAAGGTACGGTTCCCGGTGCAACTACAGTTACCTTAATACCACGTTGAGTCAAACTTGATGCTGCTTCCATACCGATAAAGCTAGAACCCACAACCACGGCAGTTTTAGCATTTTCTGCGGCAGCTATAATTTTATCAGCATCTTCTGCTTGTCTTAAGGTAAAAATATTTTCTAAATCGGCACCCGGTACTTTTAAATTACGAGGTTTACCGCCAGTCGCAACTAATAAAGCATCGTATTCTAAAGTAGTATTATCTTCAAAAGTGATAATTTTATTTGCCGCTTCTACTTTCGTAACCGACTTGTGACAATAAACTTCAATATCCCATTCGCTGTAAAATTCCTTATAGCGTAATACCAAAGAATCTTTTGCTGAATCGTTTTGCAAATATTTCTTACTTAAAGCAGTACGGTCAAATGGTAAAATATCCTCGCGAGTCAACATGATAACTCTGCCTTCAAAACCAGCCTGACGCAAAGTTTCAGCCGCCGCACTTCCCGCAGCTCCAGCACCTAAAATCACAAATGTACGATTATCCGCCCCTGGATTATGTTTCACCATTTCTGGTATGCGTTGAGCCGGGATTTCTCGTGGTATTTGTATTACTAAATCTTCTCCCTCGACTCTAACAGGAAAACGAGGTAAAGCATCAAGTGCCGGTGGCTCTTCTAATTTACCGCTTTTAATACCAAAACAAGCATTATGCCAGGGACAAACTAATCTGTCGCCATTCAATATACCTTTTTCTAAAGGTGCGCCGTAATGCGTACAATGTGCTGCTGTGGCAAAAAACCCATCCTCAACTCGTGCAAGTAAAATTTCATTGTCTTCCACAGAGACTTGGCGCATTTCGCCAATATTTAAATCTTTTACATTTGCTACTCTTACATCTTTATAATTCATAATACTTGTAATTACTTATATTGCTGCTATTGCGTTCTTTGTTAGTATTAGAAATTAATAGACTTATTTTCGAGAAGCTAGCATAGATAAAATAAAAACAGCTTCTGGATTGTTGTCAGCAAAGCTAGTGGCGGAAGTCATGAGTTTCGCAACTTGCTGTGAACGTATTAATTATTGTACGCTGTTTAATTATGAAAAATTTGGTAAATTTACGGCTCTCTCAATCAGATGATTTAGATTGACATGAAATTTGTTAAATTTATCTCTTAAGTATGAGATTATAATCTGACCATAGATATGTTGATCGTTTCCAACATTTCATACTAAAAAGCGTTTTTATCACTCAAAAATTTAAGTTATAGCCGCAGCTAATACGTTTATTTATTAAGAAAGCGTTGTAAATTTTAGCATATAAAGTTTTTTCAGCTTTTTATTCCCGATCAAATAACTATTTTATACAGTATACAAATATGGTTATAAGCATAATTAATTTACTCTATGAATACAACTTAAATGAAAATTTGATTTTGAACTTGAATGTTTGCCATAAATTTCTGCATTCAAATTCAATTTAAACCGAATTAGATTTATCGCAACTAAGTAAGTCGGTACAAATAAATATAACTATATTACAGAATGTTTGTTGCCTTGAAAGCCTTGCTCCTACTTTCTAATTCCTACTCCCTACTCCCTACTCCCTTATCCCAATTATAATTTTCAAAGCCACACTACTTACTCATTTTTAGCTGTGGATGATTTCTCTTCAATTTCTAAATCTGGTAAACCTTCCAATTTTTCGGAAATTTTCTCCGCTGGTAACATAGGTACAATGACAGTTAAACCACCGGGAACGCACTCTACTTCTAAAGGTGTATTGCCAATCATTTCTCCATCTAAAACAATTTTTTGCGGTGGTTCGGTGGTGATTTTTACGCGCTTTGCTCGCAAATAACCGATGTCATCGCGTTTAGCTGCATCTCCCCGTAAACCCGTTTGTAGTAAGTGATAAGAAGCGGCGATCGCCGAAGCCCAAGTATTAGATGAAATAATAGTAATATCAAGCAATCCATCGTCATAAAGAATACCTGCGGGACCCTGAGCTAATATCGATGTTGGTGGTGCTGCATTCGCCACAGTCAAAGCACCCGCAGAAACTTTAATAATTTTGTCATCGGTTTCAATTTCAGCTTCAAACAATTCTAATTCCCGCAGTTGCTGTATTCCAGAAACCAAATAAGCCAAAGCACCCCAGCGTTGTTTTGCGTTTCGGGAAGCATGTTCTACAGTTTCTGCTTCAAAACCGATTCCAGCCAGCAACGTCATTAATCTACCGTTACATTTACCAATATCAATTCGACGAGTTTTGCCAGATAAAATGGTTTCGCAAGCTTCATCCAAAGTATCGGGAATAGCTAAAGCAGAAGCAAAAGCATTAGCAGTACCTCTAGGAATCACTCCCAAAGGAATAGTTGTCTCCCCTAAAGCCCTAGCCGCTTCTGAGAGAGTACCATCGCCACCAGCAGCGATAATAATTTCAAAATTTCCTTTATCTATGGCTTGTTGAGCTAATCGATCGGCACTAACCTCTTCTGTAGTGAACTGAACATCCAACTCGAATTGAGTAGACAAAAGTTCTTTAATTCTCTCTAACTCTCGATCGGGATCGGCTGTACCGGAAACAGGGTTAAAAATTAGACAAGCTTTTCGAGGAGTCATGGCAAACTGTGGCGGCTTCCAAGATAAAATTTACGAATGTGATTCGATATTTATTGATTTTCTACAAAATTTCTTAAAAATAAATCTAGCTGAAGAAGTAAGTTTACGAATAAATTGCGATCGATAGACAAAAAAATAGCACGGCTACTTCAACTAAAATTTCATCATCATCCTTACGTTTAACTTATATCTACTTCTTTGTATATATAAAAGGTAATTTCATAATCTATCTAGCGGTAAAGTTTTATCAAGGCGGCATAGCCTAATATTGGTAGCAGAAGAGAGAAGAAATTCAATTCGGTTTTAGTAAATAGCTGAATTAAATCTTATAAATGCTGTCCGAAAAGAGAGGGAACATATTTAATGTTTTTCCATAAGAAAGAATTAATCGAAAAAGAAGTAAAAATTGACGAACCAAATCCTCGTTTCGCTCAACTTTTACTAGAACAGTTTGGTGGTGCAACTGGAGAACTTTCCGCTGCTTTACAATATTGGGTGCAGTCTTTCCATACCGAAGATGCAGGTATCAGAGATATGCTGCAAGATATCGCTACCGAAGAGTTTAGCCACTTAGAAATGATTGGTAAACTCATTGAAGTACACACTAGTGGTGTAGATCAAACAGACGCATTCAAAAGTACTCTGTTTGCAGTACGTGGTAAGGGACCTCACTTCTTAGATTCACAAGGTTCTGCTTGGACTGCAACCTACTTGAATGAAGGCGGTAGCATGGTGCGCGATTTACGTGCAAACATCGCAGCAGAAGCAGGTGCGCGTACTACCTACGAATCATTGATTCAATTAGCACCAGACCAAGGTACCAAAGAGACTTTAGTACACTTGTTAACTCGGGAAATTTCCCATACCAAAATGTTCATGAAAGCCTTGGATTCTATGGGTAAATTGACCGATCCATTCTTCGGTAATATCCAACCTGACTCTACTGTAGATATTTACTACAACTTGTCCACTAACGGTAAAGATGAGCGCGGCCCGTGGAACTCCGACGAGAACTTCCGCTACATCGCAGATCCAATGAAAGAAAAAGTATAGACTTTTTAAACTTACGCAAAGCCCCCCTTTTTAAAGGGGGGTTGGGGGGATCTGCATAAGTCTTAAACTACAGGAAATTGGGGGAAAGGTATACAATTACCTTTTCCCTTTTTTAGTTATCAGTGAACAGTTAACAGTGAGCAGTTATCAGTGAACAGTTAACAGTGAGCAGTTATCAGTGAGCAGTTATCAGTGAGCAGTTATCAGTGAACAGTTAACAGTGAGCAGTTATCAGTGAACAGTTAACAGTGAGCAGTTAACAGTGAGCAGTTATCAGTGAACAGTTAACAGTGAGCAGTTAACAGTGAACAGTGAACAGTGAACAGTGAGCAGTTAACAGT
>CAYMZW010000420.1:0-6384 GCA_964395005.1 uncultured Rivularia sp. | reverse complement strand
TGTTCGAGTAATATTTCTTGTATTAATTGACGATATTTTGTTAGTTTATCCATTCTACAATCTCCTCGTTCTCAATACTCACGCAAAATTCTTCTAAAACCTCTTCCCTCTGCGCTCTCTGTGTCTAGTAAGGTTTAATAATTCTTAAATCCGGAAAATGGTGCGTTACGGCATTATCAAAATGGTAAGTTTAACCGCAATATAGTAAAGCCGTAACACACCCTACCAGAAAATTACAGTTAAATATTTTTAACAAAAACGTTACCTAACTTATAAATTACTTAAAAAATCTCAAATTGTTAGGAAAATTAACCGTTAAATCAACTTCTATTAACTTATCTGTTTCAGAACTACTAATTTTGCGACAATTGAAAGCGTTAATAAATTAAAGCAATTATAGTCCAATATTCGGACAACTTTAGTTCTATAAAACGGAGAACATTTTTCATGAAATTAGCTTACTGGATGTATGCTGGCCCTGCTCACATTGGTACTTTGCGGGTTGCTAGTTCTTTTAAGAACGTTCACGCGATTATGCACGCTCCGATTGGTGATGATTATTTTAATGTGATGCGATCGATGTTGGAGAGGGAACGCAATTTTACTCCGGTGACTACTAGTGTTGTCGATCGCAATGTTCTTGCTCGTGGTTCTCAAGAAAAGGTTGTCGATAACATTACCCGTAAAGACTCTGAGGAACATCCCGATTTAATCGTATTGACTCCGACTTGCACTTCGAGCATTCTGCAAGAAGATTTAGAGAATTTTGTGGAAAGGGCGCAAATGGATGCTAAATGCGATGTGATGCTGGCTGATGTCAACCATTATCGCGTCAATGAATTGGAAGCTGCTGACAGAACTTTGCATCAAGTTGTCAAATACTATATTGAAAAAGCGCGTAAAAAAGGCGAACTTCCAGAAGGTAAGACTGAAAAACCTTCTGTAAATATCATCGGTATTTCAACTCTCGGTTTTCATAATTTGCATGACTGTACCGAGTTGAAAAAATTGATGAACGATTTGGGTGTTGAAGTTAACGCCGTTATACCAGAAGGTGCTTCCGTTCACGAATTGAAGAATTTACCCAAAGCTTGGTTTAACTTGGTACCATACCGCGAACTTGGGATGATGTCAGCCAAGTATTTAGAAGCAGAATTCGGAATGCCTTACGTTGATATTGCTCCAATGGGTGTAGTAGAAACTGCTCGCTGTATCCGTAAAATTCAGCAGGTAATTAACCAACAAGGTGCCGAAGTCGATTACGAAGAGTTTATTAACGAGCAAACTTTACACGTATCTCAAGCCGCATGGTTTTCTCGTTCGATTGACTGTCAAAATTTAACTGGTAAAAAAGCCGTTGTATTTGGCGATAACACCCACGCAGCCGCGATTACCAAAATATTAGCCAGGGAAATGGGAATTCACGTAGTATGGGCTGGAACATACTGCAAATATGACCAAGAGTGGTTCAGAGAGCAGGTTAGCGAGTATTGCGATGAAGTACTGATTACCAACGATCATGGTGAAATTGGAGATGCGATCGCCAGAGTTGAACCTTCAGCAATTTTCGGTACGCAAATGGAGCGTCACGTAGGTAAGCGCTTGAATATTCCTTGCGGTGTAATTGCTGCACCAATTCATATTCAGAATTTTCCTATCGGATATAAGCCATTTATGGGTTACGAAGGAACCAACCAAATCGCCGATTTAGTGTACAATTCCTTTACTTTGGGAATGGAAGATCACCTATTAGAAATATTTGGTGGGCACGATACCAAAGAAGTAATTACTAAAGGAATATCCGCCGAATCTGACTTAGGTTGGACAAAAGAAGGATTAGCAGAATTGAACAAAATTCCTGGATTTGTACGCGGAAAAGTAAAGCGAAATACCGAGAAATTTGCACGAGAAAAAGGAGTTAAAGATATTAACGTTGAGGTGCTTTACGCTGCGAAAGAATCTGTTGGTGCTTAGTTAATTGAAATCGCACGCCCTCAGACTATAAGTCTGGGGCTACACAAACAAAGCCCCTTCGGGTATCTCCCTCCGGGAGACGCTCCGCTAACGCTAGTTTTGGGGACGGAAACCGACACCCCAAACTAGACTCACCACCTGCGTGGGCTAAAAATATACTTTTTTAGTCCTCTTAAGAGGACTTTTGCTATTAGATAGGGATTTGCAATCCCTGGCGGGTATGAAAGCCGATTAATCATGCGTAAATATCTAGTTCGTATTCCCACAACACGTACAGTTGATTCTCTTAACTTAGCTGTTGCAGGAAGGTTGATGATGTACGAGATTTATCGAACGCAAAATCTAGTTAATTCGTAACATTTTGTATGCAATTCCCTCTCCTTAAAAAGGAGAGGGATGTCCGTAAGGACAGGGTGAGGTTAAATATGTAGTCAAATCAACAGAAATGCCTAATACACGAAGTTTAAAATCCTCATGTCTATCCTTAACAAAAATGCTAATTATTCTTTTCGCTCCTACTTTGAATTATCCAACGATACCGATGAAATTTTAGCTGAGTTTGACTATTATTTCATTCGTAAGCGTCTGCAACTTCCAAAAAATAACCGCGAAATTAAAGGTTTAATAGAACTGCGTAACTCAATTGAAGAAACAATTCCTTATGTAAGTCTTAACAGCGAAGCAGCAAAACGAGAAATTTTAATTGCACCCGTTTTAAGTCGAGTTGCTGTGATTACCAAACAAATTTTGAGAATAGAATATCCAGTCAAAGTAAATAATTTACTTCAAGGAAATCTCGACTATTTAATTCAATCTCAACATAGCTTAATTGTAATTGAAGCAAAACGCGATGATTTGACAAGAGGTTTTACTCAGCTTGCAGTAGAAATGATTGCAATGGCCACTTTAGAAAAAGCACCAGACATAATTTACGGTGCTGTGACAATGGGTGATGTGTGGGTATTTGGTATTTTAGAAAAAGCTTCGCGTACAATTACAAGAGATATTACTTCCTACACTTTACCCGATGGTTTGGAAGAGATTGTCAAAATTTTAGTTGGGATTTTGGAGTAGTGATTTTAATTTTTTAGCACTTTCATTAGTTGTTCTCGTTCTAAAGGAATATCTAAGTAATCAAATGTTTCTTTCATCATCTGTAATAACTTTAAGAGATATAATGCAGTTGAACTAACTTTTGCTCTTTCATCTTCAACAAGCAAAAATAGCTTATTAATAAATAATTTTATTTCACAATAACCTCTCATAGCAAACAATATTTTTAATATATTAGCTATTTGATGCTCGCTCAAATTAGATTCATCAATAATTCCAAATAAATAATCATATCCAGGTTCTCTGAATTGAAAAAACTCTTTTTCGACATCATATGGTAATGTTTTACAATGGAGTCTTCTTATTAGCTTCTCTAATCGATTTATTTCACTGTATTTCATTATTAGCCCAATAATTATCAAAAGAATATTCAATTATTAATACATCAACGCATAGCCACATAAACTCCCGTAAAACTCCCCGCTTTCTCCCCACCCCCAAAAACATCAACATTCAACTCAATTCTACTCTTCGACTTCCTCTCCAACATCTTAATAAATTTCCCCCAAACCTCGACTGAAGGAAACGGACAAACAGCCATAAAATCCCCATCAATCGGCTGAATATATTCTATAGAATTACGCTGAATCACAATTCGAGAAGACAAAGACAAAGCCTGCAAATTAGCATGAACTAAAGTCCATCCCGCAAGAATTGCCAAAGCCGAAACACTACCACCAAAAACAGTCGAACGATGATTTATATTTGGTAACAAAGGTGCTGTTAACGTAATTCCATTTTCATCAACTTGCTTAACCTTAACTTCCATATTCTTAGATAGCGGAATATGTTCGTGAAGATAGCTTTCAACTTCTATAATATCTGGAAGCATAAATTTATTTACTTATTTTAATCTATTAGCTTAAGAGGACGTTTTAAAAGTATCGTTTTTAGCCTAATTATCGGTTTATCCCCCCTTCCCCCCTTATCAAAGGGGGGTTAAAGTCCCCCTTTTTTAAGGGGGATTTAGGGGGATCTAAAAATTTGTGCTTGTATTTATGACTTTTCAAACATCCTTTAAGCTCACGCAGGTGGGCTTCGTAACTGTAGCCCCACCCTTATACGGTGAGGGCGATTTTAATTAAATTATAAATATTAGATTTTACGTTGCCTTAAGCAAACTTTGCTATCCTCATTAAAGCAAGTATTGTCGTATTGCCAAATACATCAACCCGTAAACATCTATTTAATTAATTCAAAATCACATTCATGTTCAATTTCACAAATAAACTAATTCAAGGTTGGAAAGAAGAAGTATCTCCCCGATTATCTCCTTTACTATCATTATTATGGGTTGGAGGTTTTGCGATTGCAGCTTTTTGTGTATGGGGATTTTTTCAAATTGAAGAAAGAGTATTTTCAGAACAAACCACGGAGCTTGATACGGCAATTTTAAAAGCAATTTACGAGCAACATACTCCTTTATTAAATCAAATAATGACCGGGATCACGTTTCTAGGTAACGGTTCAACTTTAATTTATATTAGCTGTATTGTAGGAATAATTTTATTAATTACTAGAAAATTTGCCAGCGCTTTTACGTTAGTTATCGTCACATCTGGAGGTATCGGTTTAAACCTATGGTTAAAGAATATATTTGGAAGAGTGCGCCCAGCTTTGTGGGAAAGAATTGTAGATGCTACTAATTATAGTTTTCCTAGCGGACATGCGATGGTTTCTTTAGTAGTTTATGGTTTTATCGGTTATTTATTAATAGCTAACTTTCGTTCCTGGAGCAGTGTAATTTTATTTTTCACCACTTTATTAATTTTAGCAATCGGCTTCAGTCGTCTTTATTTAGGAGTTCACTGGCCAACTGATATAATTGCTGGATATGCTGCTGGTTTAGTATGGTTAATTAGCTGTATTTTCAGCTTAGAAATTTTACAGTTTTTATTTCGTAGAGAGAATCAGGAAGCTGTTAGCAATTGATCGCAAATAATAACTCTTTAATGCTATGGCAAAGGTAAATAAACAATCATGTCTTGGTATTCGTTTTTTTCAGAAGCAAGAGCTATTAATATTAATTCTTCCAAATTTTCTCCTATACTTCAATTTGGGTTGAGAATAAAAATACCTGGGATATGACGATTTTTTGCTATATGCTCAGCTAAATGAACGGGCATAGATGTTCGGTTATTTGTTACCAATACAAAGTTATTGTTTTCACACCAGTCAAGAATTTCTGGATCTAAAGTGCCTTTTGGTGGGATGTTTAATTCTCCCACCACTTTGACTATAATATTTGGTTCTTTTTGTCTAATTTGTTTCGGATAAAGAGGATTTACATTTTCATCAATCAAGTATTTAAGATTCATTAATTGATTTTTCAGCCTTTCTTTTTGCTCTTAATTGACGAAGTTTATTAGAAACAGGTGGTGGATTAATTCTTTGTTGTTCTCTCATTCTATGACCATGCTCGTGCCATTTTCTCATATATTGGCTGATGTTCTGTTGATTTTGTAAGTAATAAAGAATAGTCGCATAAACTTGCTCTAATCTCAAAGATGTGTAAATCTGGGCAATTTCTTCTGGGGTACGACTGCGATCGAGATATTCGTACAAAATAGTTTCAATACCAATCCTTGTTCCTTTAAGACGAATATCAGTAGGAGCAAGAAAGTTGAAATAATCTGTTAAAACTTGGGTTGACATTATTTTTACATTAAAACATTAAACTAATTCATAAATACTATTATAAAAACTTTCTTAACTAATTAGCGCAAGCAACCCCGATAACCACGTTACCGCACATATATCATATAAAGATACTATTTAAAGGAAAAATATAAAAATTATTTATTTGATAGTTGTACTGATAAATATAAAAATAAATGCTAACAAAAATCACAATACAAACCTATTAGTTGTACAAAATAAAGCAAAATATCAATATATTTTGATTGAACCGATGTATTTTTGATAACTAGTTTACAAAAAGCACATTAAAATCCATTAAAACCCTTATATAAAAACCGACGAGTGCATGGTAAATTTTTCAAATCCATTGTCTGCGCTTTCCCCCCTACATAATGCATTTGCACTATTTGAATCCAGAGCATCTTGAAGAACTAGTCAATGGTAGTGGCATTGATTTACACCTGATTAAGCTTAATTTTCGCTCTCTAGAAGCTAAAAATGCTTACGATTATCTGTTTATTTCCGAGCTTATTCCCCGTACAAATACTGGAATAGTCAAAAGTTCGTGGTTAGAACGTTATGCTCACATCAGCGCTGGTGGCTGGTGGTGTTCGGGGGTTGATGTGCTGAATAATTGGCACATGATGGAGTGGGGAT
>CAYMZW010000419.1:0-6393 GCA_964395005.1 uncultured Rivularia sp. | reverse complement strand
GGATAGTTTTCTGTCTCATAAGCTTCTACTAAAATTACAAGTAATTTATGTAAAGTTTTCTCTTCTGTAGTGCGATTCTTCTTAAAAGTTAGCTCTTCTACTATTTTTAAAATGCGCTCGTACTCTTCTTCTGTCTCAATTGCAACAGGCATAACTTCTGCAAGAAGATTGCGGTAAGTATTTATATCAAAATAATGGGTCATTTTTTTACTTATCTTTATTATCCTTCATGCGTGTGTAATAAAGTATTTATAATAAATTACCTAGTTTTCATGGTAGTTTATCCCAATAATTAAACGATTTTTTTACCCAAAATGTTGATTATCAGAGCTTCGCTAAAATAAAAGTATTTCCCGATCGCAATATGAGTTATGACATACACTCCACCCAAACTTCTTACTTTTGAGCAATTTATTACTGAGTATGGAGATAACACCCGTTACGAACTTATTGACGGAGAATTACGTGAAGCAGTTGCGGTGGACGGGTTCCCCGGCATAAGCAAACTGCTGAACCCGAAGGGGGACATGGAACCAACTGGTCCTCATGAAGAGGTTTCAGGAAATATTGCTGGTAGAGTTTATGCCGAAATTTTTCGCTCTAATTTGAATTGGTTAATCCCAAAGACTTGTCTAATTAAACCACCCGCAGCAGAAGCAACAGCATTACGTCCAGATGTAATTGTTTTAGATAAAGAAAAGTTAAGACAAGAGCCGCTATGGGATAACGAACCGATTATTTGTAGGGGCGATACTATTAAATTAGTTGCGGAAGTGGTGAGTACGAATTGGCAGGATGATTATGCCAGAAAAGTTGAAGAATATAGTTTATTAGAAATACCTGAATATTGGATTATAGATTTTCGCGCTTTGGGCGGTTTGCAGTTTATAGGCAACCCTAAACAACCTACTTTTACCGTATGTCAATTAGTTGATGGTATATATCAACAGCAAAAATACCGTTTGGAAGATGTGATTTGTTCTTATTTATTTCCACATTTACAACTAAAACTTGATGATTTTATGCCGTAGTTCTAGTTGATAATTGCTTTTTAATATTCTTATTCTCGATTACATTGTACGGCAGGAAATTGGCGCTATTTCACTAAGTTATTTCATTCTCAAACAACTCCCCATCCTCCCTCTCGAATCCTAAACCCAAGAAGACATCGAATTTATCAGCACCCGTATCTTAGAACTTGTCTACACCGCATGGAATATGCAACCCTTCGCATTAGACATCGGATACGACGGGTGAATCATTTATTTTGAAAAGCGAAATACGGGCTTTATTATGAGCAGAATTGGACGCATATTACGCCAAACTTTACAGACTCACCCGCGATGAATTGCGATATATTCTTGACACAGCAGACGTTTATTGTGAAGATTTTCCGAACGAAACATTCCGAGTTTTAAAGAATAATGAAATTAAATAATTTGGAGAATATCGTACTCAAAGGTTGGTGTTGTCAGCTTGGGATAAAATGTTTGGGAATTGATAATTGGGAATTGGGAATTGGTAATTGGTAAAAATAAAAATGTAAATAATTTATAAAAAAATGTTTTTAATTGCTCTAATAATTATTTAATTTGTGAGAGAGATAAAACATGGGTGCTATCAATGAAAACCGATGCCATTTTTTATGAGATTTTTAAGGAATTTCCCAAATTTTTCTTTGAATTAATTGGCAAACCAGAAATAAACCTTAATGCTTATGAGTTTACTGCACCAGAAATCAAACAAAAAAGTTTCCGATTGGATGGAGTCTTTTCTCCCCGTGCAGAATTCTCTAATGAACCACTATACTTTGTCGAAATTCAGTTTTATAAAGATGATGAATTTTATGACAGATTATTTACAAGCATTTTCCTTTACTTTACCCAATATCAACCACCACAACCTGATTGGTTTGCAATAGTTATTTACGACAAACGCAGTAACGAGCGCAGCTATCCCCCACGTTATAATTCCTTACTAGAACCTCATTTACGACGTTTTTACTTAGATGAACTTGAAAATACCCCAGATGATTCTCTAGAAATAGGAATTGTACGCTTAGTTGTAGAAAGTGAGAATAAAGTCGGAAATTTTGCCAAAACGCTAATTAACAAAGCTAAAGAAGAACTCACAGACACACTCACTCAAAGAAAAGTTATAGAATTTATAGAGACAATTGTAATTTATAAATTTCCTCATTTAAGTCGTGAGGATATAGAAGCCATGCTAGATTTAAACTTGCTCAAAGAAACTAAAGTTTACCAAGAAGCGAAAGAAGAAGGTGAATTAGAAACTAAGTTGAAAATTTTACCAAAGCTTATAGAGCGTGGGATGAGTATTCAGGAAATCGCAGAATTATTAGAGTTAGATACCGAAGTTATTAGAAAAGCTTTATAAGAATAGTATTAAATTATTTTGCAATTTAACAACTCGGGCAAAGAGGAAATCGAAGCCATGATTAATTTAGGTGATGACATAGAAAAAACAGGTTACTATCAAAGTGTTAAGAAAGAGGTATCATTAAAAGCTGCTAAAAAATTACTGGAGGAAGGAGACAGTATCGAGAGAGTTGCTAAAGTATTGGATTTAGATATTGAGGAAGTAAGAAAATTAGCACAAAAATAATAATTGGTCTTTATTTGCTCGTTTCTGGCTTTATACTAGAAGCGGGTAAATTTTTTATGTCTCAAGTTGCTCAAACGATTAACAGTTTTTTTGGCTAGATGATATTGTGCCGTAGTTGTAGTTGTAGTTGAGTGTAGTTGACAACTGCTTTCCTAAAACTGTTTCAATTGCTCTCATCTTCGCATCGAGAAATGTACTTCTTATCCTTGTGCTATCAAAGCATTGATTTGTTCATTATCAATATTTATACCCTTACGTTGAAAATATGGACGTAAATTAATTTGAATAAACAAATCCTTTAATTCTTCAGCAATCTCTTCAGGAGGATTTCCTGATAAAGCTATTGCTATTAACCGTTCAGCTGCTCTTATTTCTCCGCAATCTATCGCCAGAGTTGCTGCACTGCGATGTAAAATCGAACGGCTTGGTTCTGCATCTAATTGATGAGCAATTAATTTTGCAGCTGCTTGTTCATTTTCAAATGCTTCTCGAATAAGTTGAGATGCTTGTTCTAAGTTACCTCGAAGTTTCGCACTAAAAGCTGCTTCTGCCAAATCCATTGCTGTATTGTGTTTTTCTTGAACTTGACTCATCTTTTTTCTACATAAGATAGGGGTGTGCTGAATTCTACAACGATAATGTATGCCGGAAATTGACCATCGGAAACTTTGGTTTGTTCTTTTTTTTGTTGTAACCTGGCTTTAATGCGACTTGAATCACCTTTTCGTATACCAGATACCTCAAGCCTAACTTTATTTTCAAATAATTGCCCTTCATCTGAATCCAAAGTGCCTAACCAATAATCAAATCCTGTGCCTTTTCTAGAGCGTTCAATTACCGTTAAATCAGTTAATTCTCTTATGATTAGAAACGCAATACCGTAGGCTGCTTGTTCTGTCGTAAATTCTTCATCATTCCAACAACGTAGCATTTGTTCGGTAACTGGTTGCCAAAATAGCTTAAATTTAGCATTGAAATCTCCATCAACTGTGATTTCAACACCTTGGGAATGTTTTTGTTCTTCCAAGCATACCGCACAAGCTTCTGCTAGGGCTGCGCCGAAAGAAGGTGTGATAGCAGGTAAACCTAGAGCTAAATCATTAATTACGAGTTTCCGAGGCTCATTCAAAATTGAGTAAATCTAAACTACAGTTAGTTCAATTGTATTTGAAATTGCTTTCATTAATATTATTTGATGACAAATCATTAGCTTTGGTTGCCAAAAAATAAAATTAAATATTAAAGTCAAAATTTAACGAGCAGGAAAGTTGGCAAATGGTTTTGATAGCTTAAAATCCCTGCAACAATTTAGACACGAATACAGGTGGCACAGCATTCCCTAAAATAGCACCATCTATCGCTGTTGTTCGGCTCAGTTGATACTCCAAAGGAAATTCACTCAAACGTTTAACCATTTCCATGTTCGCTAGCTTAACAGTACCATCTGGTAAAAATATATCAGCAAATTTATTTCGGTTGGCTCCTTTTCCATCCATGAAATAAGATTTAATTATTGTTGGAAATGAGCAGTCCGAGGTAAAAGGTTTACATCTTCTACCAATGCGAAACTTCCAAGTTGGTAATTCTACATCCATTGGTTTTTTATCACTTTTTTCTGTGGGAATATCTTTAATAACATCCCACCAATTAACAATAGGTTCGAGACTTACCTCTTCGAGTAAATTTTCTGTTTTCGATGCACGTAGAATAATTCTATACCTTTTTTGGATTGATGATACTCTACAAACTGACCATTCAAATTTATACCCCATTGCTTTGAGATTTTTACAAATCAAAAGCTTGAAAGTATTAGATTTTTTGTAACCCGGTACATTCTCTAATACAAAATGCTTTGGTTGTAAATGAAAGACTGCTCCCATTGTTGATATCGCCATATCAAAGTCATTCGTCGTTTCAATTTTTTGACATTTGGCAATACTGAAATTACAGCAAACAGTTGATGCCCAAAGTAAGTCGGGATTAATTGGAAATCCAGTCCACCCTTGTTCTTGACATTGCTGTACTGATTTACTAATTAGGTTGTGGTTTGGGAAATTCTTTCGATAATTGTCAGCAATCTTTTCGCTTAATTTTGGATTGTTTGGGTCAAATTCTACTGCCCAAACTTCTGCATTAGGACTAACTTCCTTAATTCCACAAGCAACCCCACCACCACCTGCAAATAATTCCACTACTTGCACTGTATTCAACTCCTGCGCTGGACGACATAATAGGGCTTATTTGAAGTTATGCAATAAGCATGGTTAATTGTTCGGGTGCGTTGACAATCCGTGATTCAACTTGCTTCTTTAATCTATTGGGAATCCAATCAAAATCACTGCGGTCGCCGGTGCTTTCAATGTGCTTCACCAACAAATCAGCAAAGCCACTATTATGTAGCTCGCTAAATATTTCACTCTGTTTTGCAGTTTTACGTATCAATTGAATTGTTTTGAAGAAGTTTGCATCTCTTCTAGCCACTTTCCGAATACTTTCCCAGGTCAAATTTTTTCTAGCTTTCTTACTTCTAACTAAGCTTTTAAGAAACTCTTCGATTTCTTGTTCATTGCAGGTTGTAGGTTCCCCAGTATTTATCTTTTCAACTTTTGGTGACTCAGAAATTTGCTTGTTATCTTCACCACCTTCCTCTATAACTAATGTTAAATCTTTAGCCTCAAAAGCGAAAGTTCCGACAGGAATTGCGACCTTAAATAAAGAGAATTCAATATTCACAATTCTCCCAACTTGACCCGTGTGTAATTCTCCAACAATTTGTACTAAATCTCCAACTCTAAATTTTTTAGGTTTTGTTGGAGTAATATCAAAGACTTTTTCTATTTTTGGATGCTGCTCTTGAGATTGTTCATCATCTTCGCCAAGTCTTGTTTTTAAGAGTGTAATGTCACCGTAAGCATCTAAATATTTACATTTGTATTCGCGCAATGAATTTGCTAAATTTTCTTTCTCCGAACGCAGTTTTTCAATGTCAGGATTGACTATAGTTTCCTCAACAAGATTTTTCAATATTTTGTTTTCCTGCTCTAATGCTAAAAATTTATTGGAAACTTCTTCTCCGCATGTCAGCGTACCTAGTGCGCTCTTCTTTTAATTGTTGCTGTAATTTTTCAACTTCATCAATTTTGGAGAATTCTTCTAATCTTACATAATGGTTTTTAATCTCTTGCTTTAGCTCTACATTTTCTTTTTCGATAGTTGATTGAGAATTTACAGGCTTAAAAATACCTGCTGCATCAATGACCTTGTTCTGCCATATTATTAATTCTTCTTCGCTCAAAGATAAATCTTGTAACTGAGTATGAGTATTAGCAATTGCATTCAAAGCTGAATCTGCAATATTACTAATTTCTCTCACTTTTTCTGCTTCAGCTTGTAATGCTTTAATTTGAGCTTCGATTTCAGTTAAACGAGGAAAGACGAACATGATAAATCCTTTTTATAGAAAATATTGAACAGTCTCGGATGAGAATATGATGATTTATGAAACTGTGAGTAATTATTCTTATAACGTAAATATTAAGCAAGGCGTAAAACTATCGTAATTTATGATTTACTTTTGTATATTATAAAAGCCTTTATAGCAGCGCATTCACAATCCACCAATATTTTAATTGATTTAATTTTTAGTATTTCTCAGCAATACTTTATTGATAGCTTCTAATCTGCGTTTTTGGTCTAAAGCAATGCAATTCCAACGCCAACGTTCCGACCACATTGGAAACTGCTTCAATCTATTTGTATAGTAAGTAT
>CAYMZW010000418.1:0-6396 GCA_964395005.1 uncultured Rivularia sp. | reverse complement strand
ATACCAAAACCTAAATTAATTTGAGTGCCGTTTCTTAAATCTGGATCTGCTGTGGGAATCATCATCGGATTTAATCTGTCATCTTCTCCATCGATATCTCCCCAAGTTGTGCCAGTTAATCGCAAAGAAGTACTCAACCAATCCGTCCAATTACGAGCAACCCAACCTGATAGCTGATATTTGTTACCCAAACGATAACCGTTGTCATTTTTCCCTAATCTCAGTGTAGTTAATGCTTGCGCTCCCCAAGAACCTTTTCCAGATTGACTTAAGTAAGTAATTCCCGGTAGCAAATCGAAAGTACCCGAACCAATTTGCATTGGATAAGGAAGAATTTGGTCATCACCTGCTGGAGTGTCGTCTCTTTCCTTAATTGAACCCGTAGGGAAACTAACGCCGAGGTTTAAATGTACGCGCTGTTTGTCTTTATCAAATACTGTGTAGAGCGCTGATGTTTTGATATCCCCGAATCCTTCAGAATTTGTGGTGAAGCGGGTACCCATACGAGTCAGATGTTCCATTTCTTTGAAAACATAAGGAACCATTGCCATCAGAGTCAGATTATCACTAACACCGTACATTGCCCCAACCATATGCATTTGCATAGTCATATCTACGGGCGTTACCATAAAATCTTCTAAAACTTCGCGATCGCTAACACTACTCGTACCATCGCGATTACCGTCCATTTCCATAAACATATAGCGGTAGGAAGCCATAAATTCCCCTTTGCTATGAGTATGATCTCCCATGACTCCAATTGGTGCATGTCCGTCTGGGCGGGAACCAGACCATTTATTGGGATCGTTATTAAGATCGCTATCTGCGATTAAGTTATTGCTATTAGGATTTTCAATTAATGGTGGATTAGTAAAATATTCAGGAGATTTATTTAAATCTGGTTTATTTAAATCTAGTTTATTTAAATCTAAGTCAGCAGCAGAAGTAGAAATAACTGCCTTTTTTTGAGTTTCTTGTTGAGACTTAGTTAATTGCTTTGACTGAATTAATTTTCTAACTAAACTGTTTTTTTCTTTTAGGTTATCTTCTATACTTAATTATGTAATATTATTTTCAGTTTTTGCAATTGATTCTGGCTTAACTTCCGCAAAAGCCACTAACGGACTTAAAACAATACTGATGATAGTCAAACCAGCTTGATAATACAACTTCAATTTATAATCCCCTGTTTTTAGTAAGTAATTTAACAGAGAATTATAGTATCAAATATAAAATATCTTTCACAAAAGACAGTTTGTCATAGTTGTGAAAAAACAATAAAATTATTTTTATTACAGTTTTGTAGGGTGTGTTATCGCGCAGCGTAACGCACCATCTATAAAAGCGGTGCGTTAAAACTTACGTTTATAACGCACCCTACGAAATGTAAATTTATTCACCTATGGTATTCAAAATAGTTCAACTAAAGATAGTGCAAAATATTAAGTTTAAACAAAGAAACCCAATATCTTTAAAATACCAGGTTTGTGAATTCAACTATTAATTGATAATTTCTTACTTTTGTACAACTACAGTTGTTCCTACTGATGCCCAATTAAATATTTTTTTGGCATGATTTGGCGCTACATTTACACAACCGCGACTAACTGGAGTACCAAAATTGTTATGCCAGAATGCACCGTGAATTCCATAACCACCTTGATAATACATGGTGTAAGGAACATCTTTAATATCGTAACCTTCACCCTTCATCCGAGTTTTTTCTAATTTTGTATAAATATTAAATACGCCAGTGGGGGTAGGAGTATCTTTTTTTCCTGTAGAAACAATAACTCCAAAAACAGGTTTATTTCCTTCCCAAGTTATTAATCTTTGTTCTGATAAATCTACTTGAATCCAGCGCTGATTGGAATTTTTAAGCTGTTTAACTTTCTCAATGATTTTTTGCTGAGACTTTTGCGTGTGATGAGCTTCTGCTTTATTCGTGGGGAGACTTACAAAACTAGCCGAGAGTGCTATTCCTGCTACTAAAACTTTTATGTAGCGAATGTACTGAGGCATAATTACTGATTTCATGGTAAATACTCTCAAATTTAAGTGTTTTTTGGTTTATTATGTTTTATAGCTGTATTTAACTATTTATTTCTGTCACAGGCTATGAATATCTCTATTTTAATCCTACTGTATTTTCTTAAGTAGAATTTCTGCCCGTCGAGTTATTAAATTCCAATCTTCAGACACAATCATATGCTTGGGAAATAACTCGCTGCTCAATCCAATGGCGATCGCACCTGCTCTGATAAATTCGGCGGCATTTTCTACAGTTACACCTCCAGTTGGAATCAAGGGAATTTGCCCTAACGGTGCCTGCAAACTTTTAATGTATTCAACACCGCCAACAGCTTGGATGGGAAAAACTTTGACGCAGCTTGCACCATTTTTCCAAGCTGTAACAATTTCAGTTGGAGTTAGCGCTCCCGGTATAACTGGCACGTTTTGCTTAAGTGCGGCTTGAATTATTGCTAAGTCAACGTGGGGAGTAAACAGGAATTGCGCTCCTGCACTAACAGCCTGGTGCATCTGTTCTAGATTTAACAGCGTACCCGTGCCGATAATACAGTCAGGCAATTCCACACGTAATTGTTCAATTAGCTTGCCAGCTTCGGGAGTATTCCAAGTTATTTCTATTAAATGCACCCCAGCAGATGCGACTGCTAAAGCCATTTTTCGAGCCAAGTCTTTTTTGTTAGCACGAATAACAGCAATAACACGATGTTTTTCTAAAAGTGTTAACCAATGTAAATTGAGAATTGGGCATTGGGCATTGGGCATTGGGCATTGGGCATTGATAATTGGAAATTGCAAAACTTTTATTTAAAGTCTTGTTAGATGACATTTAGGCTGTATAAAACCAATTCATCCTAGAATTTACTTATCAAAATTAATTTTTTCATCAAATAATAATCACTTATTTATTAATGTGAATTATCTTCTATCTTCTGATGTTGAGGAGAAATAAGCCCAAAATTTCATCTTTTTTTTTGATTAATTGTGTATATATGTATAGTTGATGTAATAAAAGCCAAGTAAATAAACGCAATAACCTTTTGTTAGGATGATTTACAAACAATTTTTTCACAAAAGCTTTATAGCTTTGGTTGCAGCAGCGACAGTTGTTATCGGTGGAAGTCAATTAGATCGTACTTTTGCTCAAACCACACCGCCATCAACAACCGCTTCACAATCAAAACCTGCTTTAACTTTACAGGGGCACATATGGACAATTGAAGCTTTAAATTTTACACCAGACGGGCAAACTTTAATCAGCGGTAGTTACGACCACACCGTAAAAGTTTGGAACCTTAATAATGGTAAACTGATTCGTACCCTCGATGGACATAAAGATGGGGTAAATGACGTTGTTATTAGTCCTGACGGCAAACTATTTTTCACTGCTGGTGGAACGGCAGAACCCAATACCAGTAAGGTAATTAAGGTATGGGATATGAAAACCAAAAAATTACTTCGTACCCTCAAAGGACATACTTTAGGAATCACATCTTTAGCAATAACTCCCGATGGAAAAACTTTAATTAGCGGTAGTTACGACAAAACAATTAGATTTTGGGATGTAGATAAAGGTATACGAAAGCGTACATTAACCGCGCATACTAGCCCAGTGCGTTCAATTGCGGTTAGCCCAAACGGAAAAACTCTTGCTAGCGGCGGTGGTAAGCTCAATGACGATTCCGACAAAACAGTTAAATTATGGAATCTAGATACAGGAGAATTAATTAGTAATATCAAAGGAAACAAGAACGTTATAAGTTTTATCGGTTTTACTCCCGACGGAAAATATCTTGTCAACTCCACAGATCCTAAAATCAACGTGTGGGATTTAAGTACAGGTAAACTAGTAAATCGCTTTAGCGTATCCGACATCGAAGGAGTTACCTCTGCAACTTTAGGAAACGATAGCAAAAGTATCGTCACAACCACATTAGATGGTGCCGTAACAATGTGGGATTTAACAACCGGAAAACCGATGAAAACCTTAGTTGAAGCCGCCAATAATCCTCAAAATTACGACCAACTTTATCCCACAAGTACCGCATTCAGCCCCGACGGTAAAACCATTGCCATAGGTGAAGGAGGCGGAGCTTATAATTCAAAATTTTCAATTGTCATTCGACGAATGCCGTAAACAGTTAACAGTGAGCAGTGAGCAGTGAACAGTTAAGGGATAAGGTAGAGGGGGTAGAGGGGGAGAGGGGGTAGAAAAAGAACAAAATCCAAACTCTTAAGAATTCTCAATTACCATGCCCCATCCCCTATTCCCTATTCCCTATTCCCTATTTCTCATACTTTTCGTATGCAGCAACAATACGCTGTACTAAAGCATGACGCACGACATCTTTTTGAGAAAATTCGCAAAAGGCTATACCTTCTACGTTTTTTAGAATTTGAAAGGCTGTTACTAATCCCGATTTCTGCTGCGATGGTAAATCGGTTTGCGTCATGTCTCCCGTTACTACCATGCGGGAATGAAAACCCAAACGAGTTAAAAGCATTTTCATTTGTGCTGGTGTGGTGTTTTGGGCTTCATCCACAATCACAAAGGCATTATTTAAAGTTCTTCCCCGCATATAAGCTAGTGGCGCAACTTCGATTATGCCTCTTTCGATTAACGACGGTACTTTATCTGGCTCGATAAATTCGTTGATTGCATCGTAAAGCGGGCGCAAATAAGGATTAACTTTTTGCTGCAAATCTCCTGGTAAAAAGCCGAGTTTTTCACCTGCTTCAACGGCTGGACGAGTTAAAATTAGTTTCTCGTACTTATTATCAAGCAATGCTTGAACGGCAACTACAACCGCCAAAAAAGTTTTACCAGTACCCGCAGGGCCAATACAAAATGTCAAGTCACGCTTGCGTAGTGCTTCAATATACTGTCGCTGGCGAAATGTTTTTGCTCGAATTTGTTCGCCGCGACGAGTTTTAGCAAGTACATCTTTTTGTAATGTTTGCAGTTCTTCTTCTCGATGAGTATCGAGGGCTTGACGTGCTGTCAGTATATCAGTGACAGTTAATGTATTGCCTTTTGTCCAAACATCTTCCAAAGACTTTACCAAGCGACTAACCAAATCGATTTGTTTTTCCGTACCGCTAACGTATAATTCTTGTCCACGCAGTACTACAGTAGCTCCAGTTTGTCGCGCTAGGAGCTTGAGATTTTCTTCTTGGTTTCCCGCTAATGCCATAGCACTTGGGATGTCGGGCAGTTCTATTGTTATGGCATCTGCCATAGTGTTTATTGTTAGTAAGCAGTAATTTTTTACAAAGTACTCCCTTTACAGGAGATAAATCTTATTTTCTGACCTATTAGTCAAAATAGCAATATATCTTCATAATTCACGATTTTTCCTATTTACTATCAGCCGTAGGGCTGATAGCGAATAAAACACGAAACAACTTTTATTGTTTCAATCAAATGGGAGTTCGAGGCTTGGTGAAATCTCTACGTCCGTCACCACGTCTTACTTTAGGCTTGGGCATTGGTAATACTCTATGCCGTTCTTCGCTATTAGATGCAGGTGCATCAATTCGATCGTTACTACCGTAAATATCTAGATATGCCGATTGTCCGGCAGCTTGAGCAGCCAAAGAAATCACGGTACGAATAGCTTGGATGTTGCGTCCTCCACGACCAAAAACTTTGCCTTTATCTGCACTATCGAAGGCAATACGAATCCAAGCTCGTTTGGTGCTACGAGAAATTTCACAATCAACGCTTAGAGTGTCTGGAGATTCCAAAAACGGCTGCATCAAAAAATTTACTAACCCAACATAATCGGGAGTTGTACCGGAATTGGTATCTGTTACTGTATCAGGATGCAGTTGCTGCACGGACTTGTTCAAATACATTATTTTTTTCTAAAATGCGACGCACGGTGTCAGTTGGTTGAGCGCCCTGTTGTAGCCGCTTGACAATACCATCAACGTCTAATTTTACTTCTTTAGTTCTAGGATTATAAAATCCCAATTCTTCGAGGGGACGGCCATCACGACGAGTCAGATTATTGATGGCAATTATGCGGTAACTTGCTTCTCGTTTTTTACCAATTCGCTTTAAGCGCAATTTAATCATGATTAAGAGGTTATTCTCCTACTTTGAAAGGTATCGATTTACAACTATTCGTAACAAATCCATCTAACATTATGAAAGCATTTTCCCTAAAAAAAAAGGTAATGCCTCTCCCCATGCAGGAAGATAAAAAATTCCCACAAGTAGCAGATGATAATTTTAGCACTTGCACGGCATGAAGCGCTATTGAGGATTTTGGATTTTAGATTTTGGATTTTGGATTATATAACTGGTAACTGTTCACTGTTCACTGTTCACTGTTCACTGTTCACTGTTCACTGTTCACTGTT
>CAYMZW010000417.1:0-6397 GCA_964395005.1 uncultured Rivularia sp. | reverse complement strand
GTTTCAATCCCTAATAGGGATTAATTGTGATTTCAACTGCGGCAATCTGAAAGCCTTAATATATGTAGTTTTCAAGGTTCGGTTTCGCGGATGTCCTAATATTATCATAGGTAAACTAGATTGAGAAGGGGTAAAATCGCTGAAAGCTAGTCTATACAAGGTTCGCGGATGGTTAACTGCTGTAAAATGCTTGTAAGCCTTACCCTGTCTGGGATGTAGGCATTTTTCATCAAAGCTGTTTTCAAACACCCTACCATCCGCGAAAAATCACCACCACTTCAACTGTAAATAACCGCGATGAGATAGGGCAATTTCTTTTTCACCCATCCATTGTTCAACAGGTTTGTAAGTACCAAAAACATGGTCCCACCAATCTACAGCTAAACCAAAATTATGTTCCCACATTCCGTATTTGTGATGTACGTAATGTACTGGCATTTTCATCCAGAAACATAAGGTAGGATTTTCGTGCTGCAATTGATGAGCATATGCTGAAAAAGCTGCATAGCTCACACTTCCAAGCAACCAACCGAAACCAGCACTCCAAGAGAAGAAAAACATTGCTGGCAATACAACCAAGCTACCAACTATATAATCGCGAAATTCCCAGATAACACCTTGCCCTTCATTGCGACGATGGTGATCGCGATGACGCTCACCAATCTTACGATTAACGTGCATCAAACGATGCAGCCAGTATTCCACCAAACTCGCCAGTACGAAGGCAATTAGGAAACAAATTATTGCTGTTGAAGCACTCAATAATACGGAATTCATATAAGCTTTTGAAGAAATATCTGTCTCGTAATTTATCGTAACAATTTATCGCCATGATAATTGCGTACAACATTACTTTGAGACGTTAGAAAGTTGGAATAGGTTGCATTTTAACAGTGAGCAGTGAGCAGTTATCAGTTAACAATTATCAATTATGGGTTTGTAGTGAGGATTTGTTACCTGTGTATAAGAGTTAAAACTCTTACTACAAACTAATATCAACTTTGGGATTGTAACTCTGTAGCAATTTCGAGCAATATTTGAGATGCCGAACGGGGTTGCCAACCTAATTTTTCACGGGCTTTTTTTGCATCAACTCGCACGCAGCGGTCGTAGATATAATGTATCCTTTCCTTGCCTATAGGTGGATTCCATGATAATAATTTGCCAATAGGGTCAAGAATATTACCAACAAATCTAGCTATGGGTTGCGGAACTTCCGCAGGTGTGGAAATACCCGTTTGCTCGCTAATAATTTCAAACATTTCCCGTATAGGAAGCTCTCCAGCAGAGATTATATAGTGTTCTCCTCGTTTGCCTTTCTCTGCTGCCAATATCATCGCGCTTACTAAGTCATCTACATGAACTATTCCAGTAATGCGATCGCCTCCTACCCAAAGTTTTAATTTACCTTGCAAAAATAGTTTAAATACAGGGCCAAAATGCGGATCGTCGGGGCCATATATACCTGATGGCATGACGCTAACTACGGGAAAACCGAGTACGGCGTAATTATCAACTAGTTGCTGTGCTTCGTATTTGGTGCTGTCGTAAGCAGATGAGAAGTCTTCTTGAGTTCTTTCAAAGGTTTCATCAACTATTTCGCCTTTGGTATCGCCATAAATACCGATGGTGCTGCAATAAACCATTTTAGAAATTTTCATTTCCTTGGCGACTTCTAAAACGGCTTGGGTTCCTTCGACGTTTACCCGTTCCATTTTTTCAGCATCAACTAAACCTAGCTCCACAAAACCCGCTGTATGGAATACCGTATCGACATCCTGCATCGCTTGACGTAGGGCATTGCGATCGGTAATGTCCCCTTTAACTAACTGTATTCCTGTGTTTTCTAATCTTGTTAAATCGCTGGATTCTCGCACTAACCCAACAACCGAATCGCCGCGCCCCACGAGCGCTTTTACTAAATGCGAACCCGTAAAACCATTGGCACCTGTAATTAAGGCTTTCATAGTTCTTTCTCGTAAATTCGGTAAGTCTTGTAGATTTTGCCGCCTGCTGCTTCAACTAACTTTCGGGAGGGTGAATTATCTTCCCAAACAAAGGAAAGTTCTGCTCTTTTGTAAGGTTTGCCCTTTTGTATTCCTCCCTGCATTCCCAAATAAATTAATCCTAAAGGTACCATTTTACGACGATATTCCGGTAAGCTAGCAATAACGATTACTCTTCCTTGGTCAATTTGACGGCGGTACCAAAGAAACTTGAGAATTCCCAACCAATTTAATTTACCGTTAACGTGTTTAAGGGCAATATTATAATCGGGTAAACCCATCCAGCAGCCTATCATTTTACCATTATCTTCAGCAATGGGAAATACATCAGGGTCTACTAATGACTGTAATTCCTTTGCCTCATCCATAAACTCCTCTTCAGAACGAGGAGTGGCACTATAGTTATTAGCAAAAGCTTTATTAAATAGTTCGTACAGACTCCGACAATCCTGTTCAAACCCTTCACCTTTAGTACGAAGCGGACGAAAATTAATTCCAGATTTACAAGCGATTCGATAGCCTTTTTCAAATTTAGGATCTAAAGTAACATCCAGAGGAAAATCATAAGCATATGCATCATTTCCTTTGTAATAACCAGCCTTTTCCATAAATTCAGGATAAGAAGGCGGATTATAAGGTGTCATCATAATTGGTGGTTCATCAAATTTATCTACTAAAAATAAACAGCTATTGTGAGTGGATAAATTTATTGGTCCCCTGACAAAATTCATTCCCTTATCGCGCAACCAACCAGAAGCGGTTTCTAACAAACCATTAGCAACTTCAAAGTCTTCTACGCATTCAAAATAACCGAAAAGCCCAACATTTTTACCTTCGCTTTCAATTAATCTACGATTGATAATCGCGACAATTCTTCCTAAAGCTTCGCCATTCTGAGACAGGGCAATAAACTGCTGAAATTCTCCATATTCCAAAAAAGGATTTTCTTTAAGTGCTAATTGTTTGGCAATGCTGCTGGTAATTGGTGGAACCCAGTTTGGATTATTTTTATATACTTTAAAAGGCACATCGAGGAACATTTCCTTTTGTGCGTCTGTAGTTACAGGCGATATCTGAAAACTTTCGACTTGAATAACCATATTTACTAATCAAGTTTTGCGTTTAATGTAAAAAAGTTACAGTGTAATTTGTAATTCCGATAATTTTATTGGCTTATTTTAATTATTTGGAAGAGAGAATGGAGAATAATTCGTAGGTTAGCTTCACGGCGCACGAATATAAATAATTGCCAACAAACAATTTAAATTGCGCCGTAACCCAACACTTAACCTGTTGCATTTACACAACGTAGGGTGTGTTATCGCGCAGCGTAACGCACCATTTGATTTCTACTTTCGCTGCGTAATTGCTAAATCTATAACCTACCCTACAAACACAGACGTTGGGTTGCGCTCCGCTTAACCCAACCTACAAAGCTTGAGTAACCATATTCACTAATCAAGTTTTGCGTTTAATGTAAAAAAGTTACATTCTAATTCTTAATTATGATAATTTTATTGGCTTATTTTAATGATTTGCAAGAGGGAAAACGTAGGGTGTGTTATCGCGCAGCGTAACGCACCATTAATCTGGTTCCCAGTCTCCGGCTGGGAATCAATCTCAAAAGGCTCTGCCTTTTACTAGTCTTCTGGAGGCAGAGCCTCTAAAAAATCGGTTCCCAGCCCGGAGGCTGGGAACCAGTCGAATGCGATGGGCATCTGTACGCTTTCAGATATACTTCTAAGCAGTAGCAACAGTTGCTGGCTTATATAAAAGCTCTCGCGTTTGTACCATTGCTTCAACCAATTGATCCATATCTTCTTTGGTGTGAAGCGCGTTTGCGGTAATTCTTAAGCGAGGTTTAGCAATAAACCAAATCGCAGATACCCAAATACCGTGGTGTTCCATCAAGTGACGGGTGAACTGTTTGGGATTTAGTTCTGGCGGCATTAGCACGGGAATTACATTAGTTTCGCCAATCGCAGCAAAACCGTTTTCGATTAAACGCGATCGCAAGTAATTAGCGTTGGCTTGCAAGGTTTCGACTAATTCTGGTTTTTGTCTTACCTGACGAATACTTTCTAATGCTGCTGCTGTTGTCGGAGGTGGAAGTGAGATTGTACCGATGGAAGTTGGCGAAACGTCTAACAAGTCAATCATTTCTGGACTATGAGAACTGATTGCTGCACCTGCGGAAGCTGCAAATTTAGAGAAGGTGGTCATAATTAATGGCACCATTCCCCTGTCGAGTACTTGTTGGGGTGTGATTCCAAAATGGTCGTATATACCACCGCCTAATGGACCGATCGCACCGCTTGCATGGGCTTCATCCATAACGATGACGCTGCCGGGATAGTTTTCTAAAACGTCGAGCATCTCTGGTAATGGGGCAATATCGCCATCCATTGAGAACACTGCATCGGAAACAACCAAAATACGATCGTTTGGCTTGGCGTAGCGTCGCAATTTTCGCGCTAAATCATTTACGTCGCAATGGCGGTAAGCCTTGACGCGAACCTCGGGGCTATGGCTAAACATCTTCCCGGAACGATTGCTGGCATTGGTAACGGCAGAAAGTATGCAGCCGTGGTTGAGAACATCAGTCAAAATCAAGGTTTCTCTGGTGTTCCGAAAGCCAGGAAGATTAATCGCCAAGTGGCAAAAACCATCTATTAATGCTTGCATTGCCATCCAAGCATTTAGGAATAGATGAGTATGCGGTAAATGTTTAAAGGCTGAAATTTCATGTTCTAACTGACGATGTAAGTCAATTCTGCCGCTTAATACGGAACAGGAACTATTAGAAGTACCGTATTGCAAAATTGAATCAATCGCTGCTTGCCTTACTTCTTTTGACTGAACCAATCCTAGAACATCATTGGTGCAAAATGTCAAAAGTTTATATCGCTTGCCATCGGCAGGATCTTCAATTTCGATTAAATTTCCATGCTTTTCATGACAAATAAACTTATCTGGATAAAGACCACTTTGATAGAGGCCCTGCATATACTCTTCAACAACTTCCACAAATAACTCCTCTCACCTAAAATTTGCCTATGGGCTTTTAATATATGTTTGCAGTTGAAAATTTACTTTGTACCATTAACCAATCTGTTATATCAGATGGTGTGCCACATTCCGTTGTTTGAAGCTAAATTTGATTTGGTTTCATTAGTCGGAGATGCGTAATTACCATTATTGCCATTGGATAGTTTTTTAGATTGTTGCACAAATTTTTCATATTGACCCACAATTACCCGCTGTAGGGCTATGATTGCTGGATTAATTTCTACATAACGTCTCTGGGGATTAGCCAGGTAGGTTTGTTGTTCGCTTTCAATCATCTCGGTGTCCTGATCGAGAAAACTTTTCAAGATAAACCGCCAAATGATTTTTGTTATGGGTTTTTGCAAGGGTTTTACAAACCATTGAGGAAGACGAATTTTTATAAACAGTAAAGAAAAAGATTTTGTTAATTGTGCCCCCACTGGTTGACGCATTAAATAAAAGGAAGACATTCCTTCCAAAGAACTATGGTAATGAGGATAGTTATATTTAATTGTGACAGTACGAGTTGTAACTTCGTTCCCTTGTTCGCTAAATCCGAAAAACTTCGTCATCCAACCTTGATAAGACACTCGATATTGAGCAAATACCGATGCTTCGGAGGCTTTCAAACTGATTAGTTCTGGATCGAACCAGCCCTGCAAGTTTTTATGCAAATAGCCGTGGAATACATCCATTGTGTTTTCGTTACAGATGGAGTTAGGAGCTTTAAACTTTCCTGGTATGGGAATAGCCAACCAGTTTGGATCGTCATACTCCGGAACTGAAGGAAAATCTGCTGTATCAGAATCTTCAACCGCTCCCGGAAAAATCCAGACAATATTATATTTTTCTTTTACTGCATAACTACGTGCTTTTGCACAAGGCAATTTTTGGTCTTTAGGAAAGTAAGGAATGTTTGTACATTCTCCATCACCGTTAAATTCCCAACCATGATAGGGACAGGTGAGATTTTCCCCAATTACTTGACCTTTGTGTAAAGCAATACCTTTATGCGGACAGGCATCTTCTATTGCATGAACTTGACCATCCTCGGAACGGTAAAGCGCGATCGCACAATTCCAGATTACTACTGGCAATACTTGACCTGGTTTTAGCTCCGAGGCCCAAGTTGCGGGATACCAGTAATTAGGATTAATACCGACTTCACGCACCCGATTTTGAACGGTTTGGCCCCTTAGCATTGGAGCTATTTCCATTTCAGCACTCCCTAATAAGTAATTAACTATATGAGCAATTACGACAGAAAGTTAGCGTATCATTCTGAAAGACTTGCCGACAATCTTATTAGAAATTTACAAAGTTCTCAGTAATTAAGCAAGAAC
>CAYMZW010000416.1:0-6407 GCA_964395005.1 uncultured Rivularia sp. | reverse complement strand
AAACCTAGAACCAATCCGACCGACAAGTAACCAATGGCAAAAAGTAGTAATCAATTATAATTGTCAGCTTTATACTGTTTTATGATGAATTATGAAATTATGCCCCTCACTCTTCGTGTGTTTTTTTGCTTGGTTTTATCAAGCATATAGTAGGAACGCTGCTTGAAAAGGTTAATTCCTGTACAAAAGGTTTATGCCCGGTGTACGCATCCGTTCTGCCCTTGCTACAAAATACATTTAGGATATTGGTTAAGGCTAAACATTCGCGCTTAGGAGCGTTGTCCGTTCGGGAAACCACACAGAGTCCGTAAAAAAAAAAGACGTGGATTTATATCATTTATTTAAAACACGAAGACCCATTATTGGTGTCGTTCACCTGTTACCGCTACCAACTTCACCGCGTTGGTCCGGTAGTCTTAAAGCGGTAATTGACCGTGCCGAACAAGAAGCTGTCGCCCTTGCTAGTGGCGGAATTGACGGTATTATTATCGAGAATTTTTTTGATGCACCGTTTACTAAAAATCAGGTAGATCCGGCGGTTGTAAGTGCTATGACGATTGTAGTACAGCGAATACAAAATCTGATTACATTGCCTATTGGTTTAAACGTATTGCGGAACGACGCTCATAGTGCGATCGCCATTGCAAGTTGTACTGGAGCGCAGTTTATTCGCGTTAACGTGCTGACTGGAGTAATGGCAACAGATCAAGGATTAATCGAAGGAGAGGCACATCAGTTATTAAGATACCGTCGAGAATTAGGTAGCGAGGTGAAAATTTTAGCGGATGTATTGGTGAAGCACGCTCGTCCTTTAAGTTCGGTTAATTTAACTACTGCCGTCCAAGATACAATCGAGCGTGGATTAGCAGATGCAGTAATTTTGTCAGGTTGGGCTACAGGCGATCCCCCAAATTCCGAAGACTTGGAACTAGCATCGAGAGCGGCAAAAGGTACTCCAGTATTTATTGGTAGTGGAGCGAGTTGGGATAATATTGCTACACTTATGCAAGCTGCTGACGGTGTAATAGTTTCCAGTTCTTTGAAACGTCACGGCGATCGCAACCAAACGATAGACCCAATCCGTGTTAGTCAGTTTGTAGAGGCTGCGCGGCTTAATTTTAACGTAGCAGCTCAAACCGAATCAGTATCTTCTTTAAAGCTACATTCTTAATGCGGAAATTGGGAATAATGGTGGTTTGCACTTGTAGTAGTTACTAATCAATCAAATAACAGCAATAAAAAAATTATTGTTTGAATGATTTTTTAGATGTTTGAGGCTATTGATTTTTAGGACTTACGGAAGCTCCCCTTTTTAAGGGGGGTTGGGGGGATCGAAAATGTCTGAAACACGCTTATTTCCGTTATTAGTGCGTAAGTCCTAATTTTAAATCTAGTTAACCTAAAAGTAATTTCAAAGTCTTGCAGCTAATGTTAGTTTTAACTAAATTAAGCTATAGCAATCCGATGCCTAATTACTTAGTGTATATAGATTTAGAATAATACCTCAACTATTATTCCCTCTAACCGATTTATTAATCTCAATTAATAATGTTTTAGCTTATGATTCGTCGTCGTTCTACTCCTTGGATTCATCGCTTCTCACGTTTGCTGATTGCAGGAATCGCTTCCTGTGGTGCTTTAGTCACTGGTTATTTAACAATTGTTAAGCTATCAGGAGAACAAGTCGCTTGTACTGCTTCTTCCGCTGCTGCGGGTACGGGTGCTGGATGTAACAGCGTTCTTTCTAGCCCTTGGGCAACTGTTCTCGGACAACCATTAGCTTTGTTCGGATTTTTAGCATATTTTAGTATGCTGGTGTTTGCTCTTGCACCTTTGCTTCTGAAAGGGGGCGAAAAGAAAGAACAGCGTCAGAAGTTAGAAAACTTAACGTGGACTTTTCTGCTGATTGGCTCAATTGCCATGACGGTTTTCAGCAGCTATCTAATGTATGTATTATTTAGCCAAATCCAGACGCTTTGTCCCTACTGTATTGCATCGGCTCTGTTTTCTCTAACTATGCTGGTGTTAACTATTATCGGTCGTAGTTGGGAAGACATCGGTCAAATTTTCTTTACCGCAATTATTGTGGGAATGGTGACTTTGATCGGTACATTAGCGGTTTATGCTGGTGTAAATGAACCTGTTGCAACTGATTCTCCTAACGCAGCACAAATTGCTGAAGATGGACGAGTTATTTTTACTGCTAGTAGAGATAATCCTCCCGAACCCGGAGTTGGCTGGGAAGTTACCACTACTTCTGGGGAAGCAGAAATAGCATTAGCGCGTCACCTCAAAGATGTTGGAGCCAAAGAATATATTGCATGGTGGTGTCCTCATTGCCACGAGCAAAAGCTATTGTTTGGTAAGCAAGCTTATGCAGAAGTTCCCCATACAGATTGCGCTCCTGCGGATACTCCTAACGATCAGAAACAGGAGTGTAAAACAGCCGGTATTCAAAGCTATCCTACTTGGATAATAAACGGAAAAACCTATCAAGGTGCCAAGAATCTTGATGAACTAGCAAAACTTTCCGGTTATAAAGGCCCAACTAATTTCAAGTATTATCTGAACCGTTAATTTTCAAGAAAGCTTATTAATCACAAAGGTACGATAAATTAAATTTTTAAGTCAACAGGAGTATTTACTTCCGTTGGCTTTTTTTTATACGCGAGCAGAAAGCAAGAGGTTTTGATGGATCTTGATGTCTGGAACATGATACTTTTCGTTATCGTGACGTAAGTTCTGAGTTAAAGCCCCTAAATTCTTAATATGCCGCTTTAGAAATGGAAAAGTGTGAAATATTGTTGGTCTTTTTCAGTGTTGGTTGATTTGTTTGTGAAATATTTACTTTTGACAATTAATTACGTATAAGCACTGAGATTAATATTAGATTATAATCTATTTAAGAGCTATACTTTAATAGGAATAAAACAGCAATTGTAATTATATGTATTCATAAATAAAAGTATAAAAAATACTTAGTGTTGAATACTATAAATGGATTAAAATTCACATATAGATTTTAATTAATTACGATTTAGCACTTGCCGATAGCGTATTTATATAAGTACCCTTTTATTATGCGCTATCAGTACTTGTACCAATTAGCGACTTATAAATATAATCATTTGCACTATAGTCGTTCTAGCTAATTTCCATAGTAGGAGCATTTCGTTTTCTAACTATAAGGGAGCTTGCGGAAGAAAAAGCATCATCTGTTTTTTCTTAGAGACGGCTATAAATCTAAAATATGTAAGTTTTTCAGGGAACCATGTTCTCTTAAAACACTTCTAACAAATTTAGTAAATAACTAGAATGATTTAATTTTCACTCGTACATCTAGTAAATAATATTATATTTAGATGTACGATTTGATTTTATAAAATATCTAGCAGCAGAGTACAGCTAGTATTCTAAAAATATTAAATTAACAATATTCTCCCGCTCGGCTAATGGGAATAAGAAAAAAGATCGGTAAAGATTTAAAAGCATCTATCTTTGCACTACAGCGAAAACTTTTTAGAAGACATAGAGAATTAATTACCGCTTCTAGTGTAGTCGTTTGCGTACTTTTATTACGCTACTTAGGATTATTACAACCTTTGGAATGGACTGCTTTAGACCAATTTTTTCAATTGCGTTCAATTGAAGTTCCTCAACAACGAATTACCATAGTAGCTATAGATGAAGCTTCTTTACGTAAATTCGGCTCGCCAATTCCCGATCGCAATATTGCTAAATTATTAAAAAAAATAAATAGTTATCAACCTCGTGCTATTGGTTTAGATATTTATAGAGATTTAGCAGTACCACCTGGAAGTAAAGAACTTGAGAAAGTATTTGAATCAATGCCGAATTTGATTGGCATTGAATTACTATCAGATAGTCAAAACAGTCGTGTCGATCCACCACCTATATTAAGCGATCGAGGTCAGGTAGGTGTTAATAATACGATACGAGATGCTGATGGTAAGGTGCGTCGCGGTTTGCTATATGCTCATCTTGATAACAAAAAATACGAAAGTTTTGCCTTAAAGTTAGCGCAACTTTATTTAAGAAAAGAGAATATCTTACCCAAAAACGCAAAAAATTCTGATTACTTACAGCTAGGTAAAGCTGAATTTATTCGATTTCAACAGAATGACGGTGGCTACGTAAATGCCGACAATGGTGGCTATCAGTTTTTATCTAATTTTCCTAAACCAGCTTGCTCTAAAGGCTGTGGCGATAAATCTTATGGTTTTCGTAAAATACCTTTGACAGATGTATTAGATGAGAACAATAAGTTACCCGAAAACTGGATTAAGAATCGCATTGTTCTAATCGGTTCAACTGCACCAAGCTTGTTAGACTTAAAATTAATTCCATACTCAAGTAGTTTGATGGGTGGAGAGCCAGAATCCATAGCTGGTGTAGAATTGCAAGCTTATTTTATTGATGAAATTATTTCTGCATCGCTTGAAGGAAGAAAATTATTAAGAGTTTGGTCAGAATCAGCCGAAATTCTATTCATTGCAATTTGGGCTTATCTCGGGGCAATAACTAGGTGGCGAATTAGAAGTTCAAGTAAAAACTTATTAATAATTTTATTTATTAGTTTTATTTTTACGGTTTATGCTTATTTTACATTTTTAAAAGGCTGGTGGATACCTTTAATTCCATCATTAATAACCTATATTAGTTCAGTATTTTTTATTACTGTTCAAATTGCTCATATGCAAGAAGAGTTTAAACGTTCATCATATTTTTTACAGCAAGTTATCAATACAGTTGCAGATCCAATTTTTGTTAAAAATGAAAAGCATCAATGGATTATTTTAAACGATGCATATTGCAATTTAATTGGTTTTCCACAACAAAAGTTAATCGGTAAGTCCGATTATGATTTTTTCCCCGAACATGAAGCGGATACTTTTATCAAAAACGATAAGTACGTTTTTAAGACTCACAAGTTAATAGAGAATGAAGAACAATTGACCGATAAATATGACAAACTTCATCTAATTTCTACTAAACGTTCGGTTCATAAAGATGCAGCAGGAAATTTGTTTTTAGTAGGAATAATTCGCGATATTACCGAACGTAAATTCCAAGAAGACCATTTCCGTTATATTGCCTATCATGATGCTCTTACTGGCTTACCAAATCGCAAAGCTTTTACTGAAGAACTTCACAAGTCTTTATCTTGGGCAAAAAGCAGTCATTGTATGTTGGCATTGTTATTTGTGGATTTGGATGGATTTAAGCAGGTAAATGACTCTTTGGGGCATAAAATGGGCGATCTACTATTGATTACAGTCGCTCAAAGACTTAGTAATTGCTTGCGCGGTAGCGATACTGTTTCGCGATTAGGTGGAGACGAGTTCACTATTATATTACGTAAAATCCCCGAGGCAGAAGTGGCTGGTAAAATCGCAGACAAGATCCTCAGAACTATCACAGAACCAATTGTTCTGGAAAGTCATAATGCCACGGTTTCCGCGAGTATTGGTATCAGCATTTTCCCAGATAATGCTCATAATTGTGAAACATTACTTAAACAAGCTGATGCTGCAATGTATCATGCAAAGCATCTTGGAAGAAATCGCTATGAATTTGCACTTCGGAAATTTTAATTTATTTAGCCATGAAAACATCATGTATCATAAATAACGCTATATCTGATTAGATACTTTATTCCTTAAAGTGCGATCGGTAAATTCAACAATACTTATCTCTATCTGTAGATATATCAGGAATTAAGCTTTATAAGCCTGTAGAATTAATCAATTAGTTCAAAGCTAAGATATTAAATTAATCATTCGATTCTGAGCATTTTAACTGACGTATAATTACCAATTATTTTGCCTAGATAGATAAAGTTTTGTAAATAGCTGCCAAAATGGCAACATTAATTAATTATTATTAGTTATTTTCTCTAATGAAGGTTTAATTAAAAGATGATAATAAAGAGTAGTTTCAGTATTAATTCGAGTTTGTGGATCAAGATACACTGTAATTTTACTTATTAGAATAAGATGACTTGAAGAAAATTTGTAAGTGGATGCTCATGTTAGTAAGTTTACAGTTCATGTCTAACTAAAGGCAGATGTAGATAGTTGTTTGTTAGTATTACCACTTATCTAGAGAATACTTAATTTATAAAGCTGTCTTCATTCTAAAGATTCATCTTTTTTTGGCAAATTTCATTTTTAAGTAATTCCACGTTTGACAAAAAAAACTAATTTCATATTAACCATTACTTAACTAAAAAACAAAGTATATACACGTAAGTACGATTGTTCTATGAAAATTCAAACTAATACACAAAACTTTTTAGAAAATACTTTAAAGATTAGCAGCGCAATATGTTTGATTTTTGGATTTTCTTTAATAATCCCTAAAATTGCAGATGCTGCCTTAACCTT
>CAYMZW010000415.1:0-6422 GCA_964395005.1 uncultured Rivularia sp. | reverse complement strand
TAATTCTGAAATTGCATATAATGCGATCGAACAATATAGTTTCAATTCAGTAAAACTAGAACTTATCAAACATTTAGAAAATACAACTTTTAAATTATCTACCGAACAAGGAAAATTCTTACTTAGGGTATATTGCGGATTACAGAATACTGTTCAAGATATAGAATCCGAAGGAAAAATTATCGAATATTTAATTAGCTATAATGATTCTTTTTACCAAAAACCAATTTATAATAATTCAAATCGATTTGTTTCTATTAGTGAAGCTGGGGGAATCTCTAAACCTGTTTCAATACTTTCCTGGATTGATTCGCCAATCATTGGGCATGAAGTTAACGATATAAGCTTGTTTGAGAAACTTGGTAAATTACTTGCCCATATTCATAATCAACTTGCGGATTGGCAAAAGCCCGTAGATTTTCATCGTCCAATTTTTGATACCGATAATTTAATTGGAAAAAAAGGGGCTTTCGGATACGCCAATTTAGGTTACAGATATTTTGATGATGAAACAGTAAGTTTATTTGAGTCAGTTTATCAACGTTTAATTGACTTTGAAGCTGTAGCTGGGAAGGAAGCGAATATTTATGGCATTATTCACGGTGATTTGCATTTAAATAATGTTATCTTGCATCAAAATACTTTAATTCCCATAGATTTTGATGATTCTGGCTGGGGCTATCATATTTACGATTTGGCGGTAATTTTAGCGAATTATTGGGGAATAATAGAATATCCTCAAATTAAAGCAAATTTGCTGCAAGGATATAGAAGTATTAGAGAATTTTCAATTGATTTAGAAAATAAACTTTTTTTATTTATAGCAGCAAGATATATTTTTATTGCGCTTTATCTTGCAGGAAAATCTGAGCAAGAATCAATTAAGCAAACTGCATTGGAATATATACCGTCTTATGTTGCGAAGTTAAAAGATATAATCGCTTATGTATAAACGGTTTTCATCAGTTTAATATGAAAGAATATTACAAAGAAGATTTAGCATATATTCATGATGTCGGTTTCAGCGATTACTGCCTCAAATCAGCACCTGGTATTTTGGAAATATTGCAGAAAAATAAGATAAATACAGGTTTAGTAGTAGATTTGGGTTGCGGTAGCGGATTATGGGTGCAAGAACTTGTAAAATCTGGTTATAGCGCCATTGGAATTGACATTTCTCCAGCATTTATTGATATTGCTCGTAAAAGAGTACCAGAAGCGGAGTTTCGCGTAGATTCGCTATTTAATGCAGAAATTCCACCTTGTAATGCTGTTACATCTATCGGTGAATGTTTTAATTACCTGTTTGATTCAGAAAACAATAATCAAAGATTGGTTAAGTTATTCAATCATGTATATAAAGTCTTAACTCCTGGTGGTGTTTTCATCTTCGACATTGCCACACCAGGGCAGGTGCCTGAAACTATAACTAAAGGGTTTACTGAAGGAAAAGATTGGATAGTACTAGTTGAGAAAGAGGAAAAACGCGAAATCTTAACTCGTCGGATTATCACTTTTCGTAGCTGTGGGGAATACTACAAACGAGACGAGGAAATACATCATCAGCAATTATACAAGGAAAAAGAGATTGCACAATTACTCGATCGAATCGGCTTTCAAGTTGAAGTTGAAAACGGTTATGGTGAGTTGTTACTTCCGCTAAATCATACAGCATTTATTGCAATTAAATAAATATAATATGTCTATGGGTACTTGCATAAGTATAATAAATCATGCATATCCATATATTAAGAATTATCAACTAGCCATTATTTGCGATCGCGTTTATCTTTGAAACTGGCTGTTTTTTAACTTAGATATGAACGCAACAACATTTTCACCTCAAGAAGTTCTCAAGCAACTAGAATGGCGTTACGCTACCAAGGAATTTGACTCTAGTAAAAAGATTCCAGAAGATGTATGGAAAGTATTGGAACAAAGTTTGGTACTCACTCCTTCATCTTTTGGGTTACAACCTTGGAAATTTTTCGTAATCCGCAATCCCAAAATTCGTCAGCAATTAGTAGAATATTCCCCTGGGGGACAAAAACAGGTAGTGGATGCTTCTCATTTAGTAGTTTTAACTATTAAAGAAGATGTAAACGAAAAAGATGTTGATACTTATCTACAGCGGATGTCGGAAGTACGAAATGTTCCGGTAGAAAAGCTCGAAGGTCTTGCTAATATGGTGAAAGGCTTTCTGGATCGACCTGATGACGTTTTTGATAAAGATGCATGGTCTGCTAAACAAGTTTACATTGCTTTGGGATTTTTCATGTTTGCTGCGGCAATGTTAGAAATTGATACCTGTCCGATGGAAGGTATTGTTCCCCATAAATACGATGAAGTTTTGGGATTAACAGATACACAATATCGTACAGTAGTTGCTTGCCCTGCTGGATATCATGCAGCTAGCGATAAATATGCAAATATGGCTAAAGTTCGCTTTGAGACAGAAGATGTAGTGGAATATGTAGATTAACGGTTTTAATCAAAATAATAGCCATCACCCTCGAAGGGTGTGGCTACTGGCGTTGCACAAACCTAAACCGTTAAATAACAGACTTGATGCAAACAGGGGTTTGCTGTATCTTCCCTGTTATTACTTATTTTTGCATTAAGCTAAAAAATTCATGCTACAGCTAGTTGACTATCTTATTATTGCTGTTTACTTAATTTCTATAGTAATTTTTGGGGTTTATCTGGAACGAAAAGCGCGATCGGGAATTGATTCCTATTTCTTGGGCAACCGCAATATGCCTTGGTGGGTTTTGGGTGCTTCGGGAATGGCATCGAATACCGATTTGGCAGGTACGATGATTATCAGCGCTTTGATTTATGCGGTGGGTGCCAAAGGATTTTTTATCGAAATTCGCGGTGGTGTGGTGTTAATCATGGCGATTTTGATGATTTTTATGGGTAAATGGAATCGTCGCGCTCAGGTGATGACGCTAGCTGAGTGGATGCGCTTTCGTTTCGGTGAAGGAAAAGAAGGAAATACGGCTCGGATTATTAGCGCGATCGCAAATTTGATGTTTGCAGTCGGTGCAATGAGCTTTTTTACTTTTGCTGGTGGTAAATTTTTGGGTCAATTTCTCGGTATTAATGATGAACTTGCTTCAATTGCTTTAGTTTCTCTGGCTTTGGTATATACGGCAGCTAGTGGTTTTTATGGTGTTGTTTGGACTGATGTTTTTCAAGGTGTTTTGATTTTTGTAGCGATAATTTACGTTTGTGTCTTAGCGCTGCAAATCGTAACAATCCCTGAAACATTTTCAGTTTCTATTCCTGCTGGTGACAGTTTTGTGCAACAGCAGTGGATTAAACAAGACTGGACTAATATTTCACCATCTTTAACTTTGGATTTACCTGGAGACTATTCCGCATTTAATTTATTCGGTGGAGTAATTTTCTTTTATCTAGTAAAAGAATGTATGGCAGGTGTTGGGGGCGGTGGTGGCTATATGGTGCAACGTTACTTTGCTGCTAAAAGCGATAGGGAAGCGGGTTTACTTTCCTTATTTTGGATTTTTCTACTTTCATTCAGATGGCCGCTCGTTACCGCTTTTGCCTTATTGGGCATTCATTACAATACAACTAAAGAGGTTATACCAGATCCAGAATTGATTTTACCTACGGTAATTGGCGAATACGTGCCGGTAGGAATAAAAGGAATGTTGATAGCTTGTTTTATTGCGGCGGCAATGTCTACTTTCGACTCTATAATTAATTCCAGCGCTGCTTATTGGGTAAAAGATATTTATCAAGCATATCTCAAACCGCAGGCATCCAGCCAACAGTTAATTACCCAAAGTCGTTTAGCATCGGTGGTAATTGTAGTTGTAGGAATGCTATTTAGTTACCAAATTAAAAATATTAACGAAATTTGGGGATGGCTAACTTTGGGATTGGGTGCGGGATTAGCAATTCCTTTAGTTTTAAGATGGTATTGGTGGAGATTTAATGGTTATGGATTCGCTGTTGGTACAGCAGTAGGGATGTTAGCAGCCATATCAGTCAAAGCAGCGACAACATACGATTTAATTCAACCCGAATATCAGGAATATGCTTTGTTTCTTATCCCTAGTATTTCCTCATTAATTGGCTGCATCATCGGTACATTTACAACAAAACCAACAGATTTACAGGTAATAGATAACTTCTATAAAGTTACCAGACCATTTGGTTTTTGGGGAATCGTGCGGAAAAATCTTCCTGCTAATATTCAGCAAAAAATCAAAAACGAAAATCGTCGAGATATTGTTTCTACAATGATTGCAATTCCCTGGCAATTGATTTTATTCATGTTGGGAATTACCTTCATGATGAAGCGCTGGGATACTTTTGGTACTCTTCTAGCAGTATTTATTGTGCTTTCAATTGCCTTGTATTTTACTTGGTTTAAATATCTTTCTAAAGAAGTGAAGATTACTGAAGAGTTGTAGAATATCCCCCAACCCACGCCACTTCCTACAACGGAACGCCACTTGCTACAACCGAGGGAACCTCGGCAACGCAGTGGCTCGGAAACCTCCGCGCACGCCGGAGTGGCTCCCCTTAAAAAAGGGGGTTAAACAAATAAAATGCCCGCACCACAATAACAATCCGATATCCAACGTTCGTAGTAAGTGATTTATCGCTGCTGCATAACTTTGAAAAGTTATTTTAAAATCTCTTCCACCCAACTTTTCTCTTCCGCAGACAAAGATGGTTTTACCGATTGTGAATAATCAATAACTAAATCAAACCTGGCTTTTTGATAAACTTCATTTAATAACTTCTGTAAATCTACTAAAGGTTCTTGTTCTCCTTGTTTCAATGGGATGGGAAAAACAGGAATAGGTTCTTTTAAATTAAAGCCATATAAATCTGCTTCCGGTCTATGGTATCCTCGACTAACTAAAATATAATAATCTGTAATAGATGCTCCTAAGATAAGCATAGGTTCGCCAGCGCGTAATAAGTCTATTTCAATGAAGCTGGTTTTCGATCCTAATATCTTGTTACGTTTATTTTCGTATGCTTCTCTACCTTGTTTGGAACGTTTATTTTTAGGTGATAATATCTCAATTACAGAAACTACTTCTCCAGATTGCGTCGAACGAACTTCTAAAAATCTTTCTATGGTTTCTTCAGGTACGGGTACCGATACTTTTTTAGGTTTAACCACTTCCTGTGTTATAACGGCAACCCCCTGACTAGAATCATTACGCCGGGAAACCGCTACATCTGCAATTCCTAGCAATAAATTATCAGAAACACTGCTGTAAACTCGTTCTTCGATCGCAACATGATATTTAGGAACTACTTGTGGAGTTATTTCATCAGCAATTGCTACAATCAATCGGTTATGAACTTGATGCCACAACTCCGGCTGTTCCAAATATGGGTTCATTCCCCGAAAGGGATTATTCATAACTAATTCTTAAACTCCCAGCTATATTTTATATTAATTCTAACTTTTCCCTGAGATTACAATTTCAAGAAAAAAGCACAAATTTATTGTAAATTCGATAAGCTTACAAAAGCAGTTTCGTAAACTTAGAAAATGACCGCAATTAGCCCGACAATTCTAGCTCTCGACTTTGATGGTGTAATCTGTAACGGCTTGATAGAATACTTTCAGGTTGCTTGGCGTACTTATTGTAAATTTTGGCCTTGTGCAAACCAAACCCAAACAGAAGAAATAGCAAACAAATTTTATCGTCTTCGTCCAGTAATTGAAACTGGCTGGGAAATGCCTGTTTTAGTTAAAGCATTATTAGAAGGATTTGAAGAAGAAAAAATTTTACAAGAATGGCATGATATATCTCAAAAAATTCTCCGTCAAAGTGATTTCGCTGCTCAAGAAATTGCTTTTACCTTAGATAAACAGCGCGATGAATGGATAGCCAACGATAAGAATAGTTGGCTGGATATGCACAAGTTTTATCCGGGAGTAATCGAAAGAATTCAAAATATTTATAATACTCACACCGCACTATATATAGTTACAACTAAAGAAGGACGTTTTGTCAAAGAGCTATTACAAAAAGCAGGCTTCGATCTACCCTCAGAAGCAATTTTTGGCAAAGAAGAAAAGCGTCCTAAATACGAAATACTGCGAGAATTAAAGCAAGAATCCAACGACTTATCAGTTAATCTATGGTTTGTAGAAGATCGAATTAAAACGTTACAAAAAGTTAAACAGCAAGAAGATTTAGAAGACGTAGAATTATTTCTCTGCGACTGGGGTTATAATACTCACACAGAAAGAGAAAACGCCCAAAAAGATATACGAATTAATTTAATATCGCTAGCTCAATTTACTCAGAATTTCGGGGAATGGCAAAAATAATTGGGCATGGGGAATTGGGCATAGGGCATGGATAATTGGTAATTGGTAATTGGTAATTGGTAATTGGTAATTGGTAATTGGTAAT
>CAYMZW010000414.1:0-6429 GCA_964395005.1 uncultured Rivularia sp. | reverse complement strand
TATGAATATCAAAAAAGTTTGCGTAATTGGAGCAGGTGTCAGTGGTTTAGTTGCGGCTAAAACTTTCTTGGAAGATGGTTTTGAGGTAACGGTATTCGAGAAAAAACCAAGTCTTGGAGGTGTTTGGGAAAAGTCTAGAAGTTATCCGGAAGTCACAACTCAAAGCAGCCGTCATACATACTGTTTTACAGATTATCCCATGCCACAGGACTATCCAGAATGGCCCAATGGGGAGCAAGTACGCAGATATTTGCAGTCTTATGCAGATAATTTTGGAGTGAGTGAAAGAATTCGTTTTAAAACTGAAGTTACTAATATTTCAAGAAAGACAGGGGAAAAAGAAGTTTGGATAGTTAGTATTAAAACTGATAATGAAGATGAAATAAAACAAGAAAATCTTGAATTTGATTTTGTTTTGATATGTAATGGTACATTTAATATTCCTAAAATGCCGGTATTAGCTGGTAAGGAAGATTTTATTGCAGCAGGAGGAATGATACTGCATTCAAGCAAATTTAATGATACTTCTTTAATAAAGGATAAAAAAGTTATTGTTATAGGTTTTGGTAAATCAGCTTGCGATATTGCAACTCTTGCAGCGAATACAGCAAAAGAATCTACTCTAATATTCCGCCGATCTTTATGGAAGATTCCTAAATTCTTCTTTAATAAAATCCATTTTGAAGATATCTTAATGACACGTTTTGCAGAAATTTGGTTGCCTTATCGAAAAAAGAAAGGAATTGAAAAGTTGCTTCATAGTAGGGGTAAACCTTTAGTATGGTCTTTTTGGCGATTAAATGAATTAATTTTACGCAAACAGTTTTCTCTTGATGGTAATATTTTACCTTTAGAATTAATAAATAAAACCCTTTCTTGTGCTGCTAATATAGCTCCCGATAATTTTTATGAATACATCCAGTCTGGAAAATTAAAGGTTAAAAAAGCGAAGTTAGCCAGATTTATTGCTGATGGTTTAGAGCTTGATTCAGGAGAAAAATTACAGGCTGATATAGTAGTTTTCGGTACTGGATTTCATCAAGATATAACTTTTTTAGAAAGTAAGTATCGTCAATTAATTATGGATGAAAAAGGTAATTTTAAGATGTTTCGCAATCTGATTCACCCAGATATCCCAAACATGGGTTTTTTAGGCTACAATTCTAGTTTATTTTCTCCGCTGACATCAGAAGTTGGAGCTTGGTGGTTATCAGAATATATTCAAGGAAATCTAACTTTACCTATTGAATCTGAAATGCGCGAACAAATGGACAAACAGTTAAGTTGGAACATAAATAACTTACCTCCAGATTTTGCTTACGGTACTTGTGTTTCTCCTTTCGACTTTCATTATTTAGAAGATTTAATAGAAGATATGGGTTTCAATATTTTTGGTAAAGGTGCTAAACCACTCCAAGGAATGATGGAAAGAGTAAAACCATCTGCATATCAGAAAATACGACAGCAGTTACGTACTAAGAAAGATTTATCTGTGGAAAATACTTCTGTAAAAGAAGTTGTCAAAACTAGTTAGAAAATTAGGTTTAAAAATTAGGTAAAGGTTATGTGTTTGCAACTCCAAACCGATAACCTTTGCCGTAAACGCTGTGAATCAATTGCGTTTCACCTTTAAATTCAATTTTTCTTCGTAAAAGTCGAACTAATGCAGCAATCACATTACTGCTAGGTTGTTCATCTTCTTCCCATAAAGAAAGCATGATTTGGGCGTGAGTCAAAAGTAACCCTGGATTTTCCATCAGATATTGCAATAATTGACTTTCCTTTTCCGATAATTCAATAACTCTTCCTTGACGATAAGCTATTTGATTTTGAGAATCTAATTCTAAATCTTCTACGACAATTCTTTTATTTATATGAGCATATTCTTCCACACCCGCACGTCGCAACAAAGCTCTAACCCTTGCTAGTAATTCCCGTAATTCAAAAGGTTTTATTAAGTAATCATCAGCACCCGCATCTAAACCTAGTACTCTATCATCCAAAGTATCTTTTGCAGTTAAAAACAATACGGGAGTTGTAATACCTTGCCCTCGTAACTGCCGACAAATTTCTAAACCAGTTTTTCCTGGCAGCATCCAGTCTAAAATAAGTAGATCGTAATTACCTTTTTGTACAAGCTCGCTGCCAGTTGTACCGTCAAAAGCTGCATCAACGCTGTAACCTTCACGAGTTAATAAGCGAGTTAAAGGGTTAGTAAGTTCGGTTTCGTCGTCAACTATTAATATTCGCATACAGCAATCCGGTTTTATTATTAGAGGTATTTATTGAAGGAGGGAATAGGGAACAGGAAACAGGGAACAGGGTTGGGGGGAACAGAAAACTTAAACAGCAAATAGTTTTCTTATAAATATAAATATAAATATATTCGACTACTTAATAAATGGTAGGTTAAGAAATGATGGGGAAGAGTGGAAGAGGGAGGAAAGTGGAAAGATTAGGTAGAAAATTAATAGCCTTTAATTTCTAACTCATAACTTCTAACTCATAACTAACAACTAACCACTAACAACTAACAACTAACAATGTTAACTGTTGCATTACCAAAAGGTGGACTTCTTAAAGATAGTATCCGCTTGCTAAAATCTGTAGGTTTGGATTTTAGTGCTTTTTTAGCGGAAGAAAATCGCCAATTGCAAATATTGGATGCCAGCGGAAAAGCTAGAGGATTAAAGGTAAGAGCGCAGGATGTACCCGTTTATGTAGAATATGGACAAGCTCAGCTGGGTATTGTTGGCGAAGATGTGCTGCAAGAGAAAAAGCCGCAAGTTGCCCGCTTAGTTGATTTGGGGTTTGGTTATTGTCGGATGTCGGTAGCGGTGAAAGCTTCGAGTGCTTACAAATCACCTTTGGATTTACCCGCTGATTGCAGAGTTGCATCTAAATATGTGAATTGCGCTCGCGATTATTTTCAAAGTTTGGATTTTCCTGTAGAAATCATACCGCTATCTGGTTCTGTAGAGTTAGGGCCAATCACTGGAATGTCGGAGGCTATCGTTGATATAGTTTCCACAGGAAAAACTTTGAAGGAAAACGGTTTAGTTGAAATTGCGACTTTATATGAAAGTACCGCGATGTTGATTGCTCATCCTTTGGCTTATCGTTTGAATAAAGATGGGATTAGTGATTGGATTAATAAGGTTAGGGAATTGGGCATAGGGCATGGGGCATTGGGCATTGGTAATAGGTAATTGGTAGTTGGTAATAGGTAATAGGTAATAGACATCTCCGGAAAACATTTTCATCTTGTTAAAATTACACAAAACCTAACCCCCCTACCCCCCTTCCCTATGAGGAAAGTGGGGTTTTAAAGCCTTTCTCCTTGTAGGAGAGAGGTTTTTTTAATTTCCCGCAGATGTCTAATAATCCCTTATCAATAATCCATGTCATCCGCGTCATCCATCTAATCCGTGGTTGGATGGCTGTTAAGGATGAGCGGTAATTCTAAAAATTCTTTCATAAAACTTTCACGGTTGATTTAGATACTTATTTCATACTTAAGTTGTATAAGCCTCAGACAACTTAAGGAGAAAACAATGAGTCAAGCTTCAGCTAAAAAACCAAGACAAAATTCGGCTTTTAAGAATTTGATGTCAATTCACTGGTGGATGTTTTACTGCTACATCGTGCTTTTTATCGGTGGAGCTTTTATGGCACGTTTACCTAGAGATTTTTTTATACGTAATCCTTTGTACGACTTTCATAAAACTGTGGGAGTGCTGACTATGGGTTTATTAACTTGGCGAATCTTGACTCTGCTGCGGGTTTGGTGGAAAAAGTATACTAAACGTCTGCCAAAGTATAGTCCTGAATGGATGCAAAAATTTGCTCTGCATACCGCTCTTTACGTGTTTATGTGGGCTGTGCCTATCAGTGGTTTCTTCTTTTCTAATTCTTTTAGAAGCGGCAATGTAAGTTTTTTGGGGATAACTTTACCCGATTTATTTCCTCAAAATAGTACTTTAGTTGATGTCGGTAGAAGTATTCATTTTTGGTTGGCTTATACTTTCGGAGCTTTTATTATTTTACACGCGGTTGACCAGCGAAAAGTAGTTCGGGGTTTCTTTAAAAGAATTACTAAAAAGAGAAAGTCCAAGGTTAAAGGTTAAAGGTTAGAGGTTAAAGGTTCAATTTATTTAGATATCAGGGAATTCATGAGCAATAGACTTTCTTCAATTCAATCAAAACGTCTAGAATCGAGTTTAAGTTTAATGGATTATGTGATTCATGTTCAGCGACATATGACCGATTATCAGCTTAAACAAGAATTAAATTATCAATCTCAAGCAGAGTTAGAAATGTTAGCTTCTCGTCAAACGTTTTAGTAAGCAACAACTAATGAAACTCAACATTTTTTCTAGAAACAATAATAAGGAATTTACCCAAAATACATTAAAGTCATCTAAGCAAAGAATTTTCTCAAGCGTTCGCTTTCGCATTCTAGCATGGTACTTTCTGCTTACCACCTGCACTGTATTGGTTTCTGTAGGTATAACTCGTCAAATTTTCTGCGAATTGCTGCAAAGACAAGCTCAAGATGCTTTAGTGGCTGAAGTTGGTAAATTTAATCGCTTAGTTGAGCAAAATGTGAATCAAAACCCGTCTGCAAATCAATTAGAAACTATTACTCAACAGGTTTTACCGCTTCATGTTCCTGCCAATAACGAGTATCTATTAACACTGGTAGATGGAAAGATTTTTAAATCAAATCAGTTACCATTACCAAATGCGATCGCCCAAAATTCTCAATTAATTAAACAATGGTCAAATGTTTCCAATTTGACACGCAACGAATTAATTATTCCCGATGGGCCGATTTATTATGTAGCCAAACCCATTGAAATAAATGGAAACCAGGGGGTTGTGGTTGCGATTCGCGATGCAACAATTGATTATCAAGCTGGAACTCAAGCGATTATTTTAGTAATTAAAGTCGCAACTGTTGTTTTAACTTTGTTTTTTATCATTGCTTGGATTACCGCAGGAAAGGTTCTATTTCCGCTGCGTCAAGTTACCGAAGCGGCTCGTGAAATTACGCAAACTGATATGTCGAAACGGATTGCTGTTGCCGGGAATGATGAAATTGCCGAATTGAGCCTTACTTTTAATGCTATGCTCAATCGCTTGCAGTCGGCTTTTGAAAGCCAGCAAGAATTTCTCAAAGATGCTGGACACGAATTGCGAACGCCAATTACGATTATTCAAGGTCATTTAGAAATACTTAAATATCGACCAGAAAAACAAAATGAAACTATTGAATTAGTCACCGATGAATTAAACAGAATGAACCGTTTAGTTAACGATTTGCTGCTAATTGCTAAAGCCGAACAGCCTCATTTTCTAAAAATTAAACCCGAAGAACTTGACTGGTTTACCGAAGAGTTATATTTTAAATCACAAGCCTTAGCAAAACGCGAATGGCGACTAGAATCTAAAGGTTTAAGTCCGGTTGCAATTGATAAAGGACGTTTAACTCAAGCAGTAATGAATCTCGTGCAAAACGCTATTAGACATACCCAAGAAAATGATACTATAACCCTTGGCTCGGCAGTTCGAGAAGACTATGCTTATTTATGGGTACGCGATACCGGAGAAGGAATTGCTGCCTATAACCAGGAACGAATTTTTGACCGATTTGCTCGCGCTAGTGATGGCGATCGCTACTCTCCCGGAGAAGGAGCAGGGTTAGGATTATCAATTGTCGAAGCGATTGCTACTGCCCATAATGGCTGGGTTGAACTGGATTCAGCCCTTGGAGTTGGCTCAACTTTTACAATCGTATTTCCCCTAACCCAGGATACAGCGAATGAACCGAATACTCATAGCCGAAGACAACCCCCGCGTAGCGGAGTTTATCGAAGCCGGATTACAAGCACACGGATACACAACTCTTGTCGTTAACAATGGTCGAAAAGTTGCAGACATCGCCAGCAGCAAGGATTTTGAGCTTTTAATTTTGGACTTAGGACTTCCTGGAATGGACGGAATGGAAGTTCTCAGACAACTGCGGGGACGCGGGGAAACGCTACCGATAGTTGTTTTGACGGCACGAGACGGTTTAGATGATACGGTATCCGGGCTGGAAAAAGGAGCAGATGATTATATCACAAAACCGTTTCGTTTTGAAGAACTGTTGGCAAGAATTCGCGTGCAGTTGCGTAAAGTTCATCAACCAGCACTAAAAGAGGAAACTAAACTGCAAATAGGGAATTTAATTTTAAATTTGCTGACACGACAAGTTTGGCTGGCAGAAAAAGAAATAGAAATGTCAGCGCGAGAATTTAACTTAACAGAAATATTAGCGCGTCATCCGATGCAGGTAATGAGCCGAGAGCAGCTACTAAACCGCATTTGGGGTTATGATTACGATCCAGGCTCAAACGTAGTTGACGTTTATATTGGTCATTTACG
>CAYMZW010000413.1:0-6432 GCA_964395005.1 uncultured Rivularia sp. | reverse complement strand
TTGGACTTAAACAGATTGAAAAAGCTCCAGTCGTGGCGAGCAATTTGAGAATCTAGATTTAAAGCGAGACGGTTTCATAATTGAAATCGTCTTTTTTATATTTCATCTGAAAAAAGAACAAAAATCAGCAAGTAGGGAAGAGAAAAAGGTTATTTATTAGCACTTACGCAGCTATAACGAAAAGTATAGTGTTCCAGACATTTAAGATCCCCCCAACCCCCCTTTTTAAGGGGGGCTTACGTAATACCGTTTCTTTATGAACTATTTATAAATAATCTCAATTTTTAATTCTTTATTCCCCATACTCTGTTCCCTGTTCCCTGTTCCCCATTCCCTGTTCCCTATTATTAAATACATTTATGTGGTCTAAATTAAAATCTTTTTTTAAACTAAATCGAAGTATTTTTATTATTACTCCTGCGGTGAGTGCTGCTGTTGTAATTGCTCAAGGGATCGGATTATTTAATTTATCGGAATGGCAAACCCGAGATTTATTTTTTGTCTTGCGTTCCCAACTAGAAGAGCCGCAGGATTTATCGCAAGTTGTAATAGTAACTATTGATGAAAAAGATATTCAATCTGTGGGAGAATGGCCAATTCCTGATGCTGAACTTGCCGATTTACTTGAAAAAATTCGATTGCAAAAACCTCGGGCTATCGGTTTAGATATATACCGCGATTTACCCGAAGGAAAGGGACACAAACAACTTGTCGAGGTGTTTCAAACTACTCCTAATTTATTCGGTGTTGAGAAAATGATTGGACAAAGAGTCAAGCCACCATCGGAGTTAAAGAAGCAGGGGCAGGTTGGTTTAGCTGACTTAGTTTTAGATAGCGATCGCCACGTGCGGCGTGCGTTGTTGACGGTGAAAGATGACAAGGAGAATAAAGCTGAAAAAGGAGGATTAGCAACTCTTGTGGCTTTAAAGTATCTGGAAGCAGAAGGAATTTCTTTAGAACTTTTTGACGAAAAACTCGAAAAGTTCAAGTTGGGTAAACAAATTCATACACCATTAATGAATTTAGAGGCTGGTTATTCAGAAACAGACGGATATCAAATTTTGCTCAATTGGTACGGTCCGGAAAAAGCATTTACGACGGTATCAATGCGCGATGTTATAGCCGAAAAAATACCCAAAAATATGATGCGCGATCGCATGGTGTTTATCGGTTCGACTGCTGAAAGTACAAATGATTTCTTTGGTACTCCTTTTAGCTCGTCTTGGTTAACTAAGGGAACTCCTACTCCAGGGGTTGTTATTCATGCCAATATCGCTTTGCAACTGGTAAAGGGAGCAAAAACTGGAAATGCTAATTTAAGGGGTTTATTGGGAATACATTTTCCGATTTGGATAACTTTTTGTGCGGCTTTGGGTTCTATTGGTAGCTGGTGTTTGGCAAAAACTTATAAAAAAAAGCGGCTTCCGGGAGGCAATATTTTATGGGCAACTATCGTAATTACTACGGGGTTTATTGGTAGTAGCTACTGGATATTTTTAAACGGTTTGTTAATACCAGTTACGCCAGCTTTAACGGCTTTTATTAGTAGTGTAGTTGCGACTACTAATGCTTATAAACAAAAGAAACTCGTACAAACTAACCGCGAGTTAGAAGCTGCTAATAACAAATTACTAGATTATTCTAAAACCTTAGAAATAAAAGTGGAAGAAAGAACTTATGAATTAAAAGAAGCGAAACTTGCTGCTGATAGTGCAAATCAAGCTAAAAGCGATTTTTTGGCAAATATGAGCCACGAATTACGCACGCCGCTTAACGGAATTCTTGGTTTTGCTCAAGTATTAGAAATGAGCCCAGATATTAAGGAAAAAAACTTAGAAGGTGTGAACATTATTCATCAATGCGGTTCCCATTTACTAATGTTACTTAACGATATCTTGGATCTTTCTAAAATTGAAGCCCGTAAATTAGAATTGTTTCCCAGTAATGTTTATTTGCAAAGTTTTTTGCATGGCGTGACAGAAATTTGTCAGATTCGAGCGCAACAAAAGGGTATTTCATTTAATGTCATTTTAGATAAAAATTTACCTGCTGCTGTAGAAGTTGATGAAAAACGCTTGCGGCAAGTTTTGATTAATTTAATGGGTAATGCAATTAAATTTACCGATGAAGGTGGAGTTACTTTAAGAGTTAATCAACTCGCACAACAAGATAATAATTGTACAATTGATTTTCGTATAGAAGATACGGGTGTGGGTATGTCACCCGAGCAATTGCAGAAAATTTTTAAACCTTTCGAGCAAGTTGGTGATGCAGGAAAACGCCCAGATGGTACTGGTTTAGGGTTAACAATCAGCCAACGTATCGCAGCGTTGATGGGAAGCAAAATTCAAGTTGAAAGTATTTTGGGTGAAGGAAGTACTTTCTCGGTTAAACTTACATTGCCAATTAACCTCGAATATGCAGCACAAGTTGTTGCAAATCAACAAAAAATTATTGGTATTCAAGGAAATACACCGCAAATTCTGGTTGTAGAAGATGAAAAAAATCACCTCAATGTATTAACAAACTTACTACAGTCAATTAGCTTTGAGACTTTAGAAGCAACCGATGGTGTCGAAGGGCTGAAGTTAGCAATAGAACATAATCCAGATGCGATTTTATTAGATTTAGCAATGCCTAATATGGATGGTTTTGAACTAATGATGAAACTTCAAGCCAATCCTCAAACATCTTCTATCCCGATAATTGTTTCTAGCGCTAGCGTTTTTGATGCGGATAGACAGCGCAGTTTAGAAGCAGGAGCAAAAAGTTTTTTACCCAAACCTCTTCAGGTAGAAGAATTAACCAAAACATTAGGAAATCTCTTAAATTTGGAATGGATTTACGATAATTATAATTCCAGTCTTGGCAACGAAAATAATCCCGAAAACTCTAAAATTCAACCGAATCAAACTGATTCTGACAAAACTGAAATAATTCCTCCATCAGAGGAAATAGTACAGCAACTATATCATTTAGCAATGATGGGTGATATTCCAGCAATTGAGGGAATACTAAAAGAAATAACAGCCCAAGATAAGCAATTACTTGGTTTTGCAGAGCAAATAAGTAAGCTCGCTGCTAGTTTTCAAACTGCGAAAATTCGTAAATTTCTCAAACAGTTTTTAGCTAAGGAGTCAACTCAAAAATGAACGATAGTTTATCCCAAAAAATGCATATTCTCTTGGTTGACGACAATCCAACCAACCTCAAAGTATTATTTGAAGCTATAGGCGGATATGGTTGGAAAGCACTGATGGCAACTGACGGTGAATCCGCAATCGAGCAAGCCGAATATGCTCAACCCGATTTAATTTTGTTAGATGTAATGATGCCCGGTATTGATGGATTTGAAACTTGTCGCAGGTTAAAAGCTAATCCCGTTACCGAAAATATTCCGGTGATTTTCATGACTGCTCTTGCCGATACTACAGATAAAGTCAGAGGCTTAGAAATTGGAGCAGTTGACTACATTACCAAACCTTTTCAAAAAGAAGAAGTTATTGCTCGACTAAAATTACATTTAAAACTATCTTTACTCACCCGCAATTTAGAGCAACAAGTTGAGCAACGCACCGCAGAATTAACCCAATCTGTAGGGCAGTTACAGCAAACCCAATTACAATTAGTTCAAAGCGAAAAAATGTCAACTTTGGGACAACTTGTTGCCGGAATTGGACATGAAATTAATAATCCCATTGGCTTCATTGCTGGAAGTTGCTCGAATATCGAAGAATACATTAAAGATATTTTTAGTTTGGTAGAGCTTCAACAAGAAAAGTTATCAGATTCAGAAGATGAAGAAATCGAAGAACTAATTGAAGAAATAGATTTAGAATATTTAAAAGAAGATTTGCCAAAACTGATGAATTCAATGCGTCAGGGAATTACTCGTTTAAAAGACATCAGTTTATCTTTAAGAACTTTTGCTCGTACTGATATTGCTTATCAAGTAGAATATCAAATTCATGAAGGTTTAAACAGTACTTTGATGCTGCTCAAACATCGGCTCAAAGATATAGGAAATCGTCCTAAAATCAGTATTATTAAAAATTATAGCGACTTACCGCCAATTAGTTGCTATCCCGGACAATTAAATCAAGTATTTATGAATATTATCGCTAATGCCATTGATGCATTTGACGATTTACATTCACCTGATGATTCAACAGCAAATCTATCATACAGCATCAGAATTACAACATCCGTAGATTCTGCAAACAACACCATCTCAATTTGCATTGAAGATAACGCTTTAGGTATGACTCCAGGAGTACAAGCTCGGATTTTTGAGCAATCTTTTACAACTAAACCTGTAGGAAAAGGAACCGGATTGGGATTGGCAATTAGTTATCAAATTATTGTCGATAAACACAGTGGAACAATTGATTGTTTCTCAACTCCTGGAAAAGGAACTAAATTTATAATTACTCTACCTGCTTAGATTTTTATTTAAAGCAATTGAGTATATTCTATATTGGCAAAACTTAATCATTGATTTTTATTTTATATAGATATTTAAGTTTTCTAGGAAACAGCATAAAAATTATGGTTCTTCAGTACAAGGGGGTGCTATTTAAATAGTCGTTTTTAGGCAGTAGGCAGTAGGCAGTAGGCAGTAGGGAAAAACATACTAAAATCATTAAAAATTAAGCATATAAAATGTAAATTCCCTACACAGTATCTATTTCAGTATTTTTTATTCATAATTTAGCATCCCTTTCAACTGATGAGCCGAAATTATTAAAGTAGCGAGTAGCGAGTAGCGAGTTAAGAATAGCAAGTTAATAATGCCAGAAATCAATGGTTGAGGAGCCGACAATAACAACGAATTGGCAGTTTACTTACTACTCCTAACTCCTAACTCCTAACTCCTAACTCCTAACCCCTAACTCCTAACTCCTAACCCCTAACTCCTAACTTTTAATTGCTATTCCCTACTTCCTTGCTTAAGCTTGTATTCGTTTCGCTGTAACAATTTTTTAGCAGTAACTAATACTACTACTAGCAGCAAAACTTGGATTTCCCAAGGTGCTAAAATCAAACTTAAAACAAAACTAATAATCGCGAATAAACCTGACAAATATCCCACTTCATCGCTACATCTATTGTAGAAATAGCCAGTAATTACACAGATAGAAAGTGGAATTAGAAAAAATAAAGGCATCTTTTCTCAACTCCGAATTTAAAGCATTTGCTGTATCTACAAATTATGATAACGCTGCGACGAAAGCTTATGTAACTAATATTACACCTTTTAACTTTTTGTCACAACATCTTATCTATACAAACAGCGCGTCGGATCAATAATCCGAATGTTTTCTTATAGTGCCCGTATATTAGCTTATCACTATATACTTATGTCCTTAAAATTATATAGGGCGTAAAATTACCTTTTATGTAGTGTTTCTTTAAGAATCGCAGGATAATGCTGAATATTCCCCAACTGTTAGCCACCGAACTAAATCTTAAATCTTTTCAGGTGCAAAATGCCTTAGAATTATTTGCTGAAGGTGCAACTATCCCTTTTGTAGCACGTTACCGTAAGGAGCGTACTGGGGAGATGAATGAAACTCAGTTACGTGATTTATCCGATAGGTTTACTTATCTTACAGAATTAGAAGATCGAAAATCAGTAATATTAAATGCTATTGAGGAACAAGGTAAACTTACCTCGCAATTAAAAAAGCAAATCGAATTATGTTTACAAAAAACAGAATTGGAAGATTTATATTTACCATTTCGTCCCAAACGTCGTACTCGCGCTACTATTGCTAAAGAAAAGGGACTTGATAAGTTAGCTGAGTTAATAAAATCCTTAAATGTTAAAAATGCTGCTGGTGCTGATTTGAATGCAGAAGCAGCTAAATACATTAATCTAGAAAATCCAGAAAAAGAAGTTAAAACCGCAGAAGATGCGCTTAAAGGTGCCAGCGATATTTTAGCCGAAGAAGCGGCAGAAAAAGCTAATTTAAGGGCATATTTACGTGAATTATTATTAGAAGAAGGAGTTTTTGTTTCTAATATAAAAGACGAACATCCCGAAGGTACGACAAAGTATGAAATGTACCGTGATTACCAAATTCGAGTTCGTAATATTGCTCCTCATAATATGCTGGCTTTGTGTCGGGGAGAAAAGGAAAAAATATTAAGTTACGAAATCGCTTTTGATGAAGATTATGTTCTTGAGTATTTAGAATCCCAAGAAATTCGCAGCAGACAGCCAGAAATTCGCAAGTTTTATCAGCAGATGCTCAAAGATGCATTCAACCGCTTGATGAAAAACTCGCTGACGAATGAAGTGATATCCGACAAAAAACAATATGCTGATATCGAATCAATCAAAACATTTGAAACTAATTTACGTAACTTATTACTGTCAGCACCAGCAGGAATGAAACCGGCGATCGCCATCGATCCGGGATTTAGAAC
>CAYMZW010000412.1:0-6469 GCA_964395005.1 uncultured Rivularia sp. | reverse complement strand
AGAAAGCCGGTAAAGTGCAGGAGCATAAGGATACTAGAGAAAAGATTTTGGATTTAGAAATCGAAGAATCACTTGATGTGTTGGATTTTTAATCGAGTTCGTAGTAAGGATTTTAATCCTTAAATTTAGGACTAAAGTCCTTTAATACGTTGGATTTTTGAAAGGTTTTGTAGTAAGGATTTTAATCCTTAAATTTAGGACTAAAGTCCTTACTACGAACTTTGATTAGCCATTTTCTAAAAACGGAAAAATATTTTAGATCTGGAAATTGAAGAATCTTTGGATGTTTTGGATTTTTGATAGTTATTAAGATAGGGGTTGTTTTCTATCTAGATTGTGAGCGCTGAAGCGCAACTACAAACTATTACGAAAAAATAGGAGCTAGAAATAATTCCTAACTCCTAACTCTTAACTCTTAACTCTTAACTATTCTTAATATCCGCCTTCTTCTTCGTATTCTGGCTGTTTTTCTTTGACTTTTTTGGGGATAACGATTGGCTGGGGTGCTTCTTCGTCTTCCCAAGCGTCTTTTTCTAAGTCGTCGTCGTAGGTTTCGTAGTCTTCTTTATATGCTTTATTGGGGAGGGGTTGGGGTGATGGTTGATACCTATCTTTACCCGTGGCTTCGCTCCAGTTGTCTTCTTCGGCTTCTTCGTAACGGATGGTTTCTTCTTCGTATGGGCGTGCTTCCATTACTCGACGACGGGGAGCTTCTTCGTATGCGTCGTCTTCTGTCCAAACTTCTTCTGCTACTGGCTCTGGGCGGCGCACTCTGGGTTGGGGTGCTTCTAAGGGTACTCCCGATGGTAGCTGATTTTCTGGCGCTACGGTGCGAGGAGTGGCGTTGTAGCCGTATTCGTCTTCGCGTTCCCAAGGTGCTTTGCCGATACCCAAACGTTCTAGTACGCCAACGCTTAATTGAGTTACTCTTTCTTCTGCTCCTTCAAATACTATCAGTCGGTTTGCGCCAACGCTGGCTACTTCGTCCATTGATAGTTCGTAGGTGCTGAGAACTTGATCTGGTATTTGTGGTAATCCTAAAGAAGCAATAACTATGGAAGTGATGGTACCGCTGATGCCGTCAAATTTGAAGCCGCGTACTCTTCCTAGTACTTCTCCAGATTCTGTAATTACTTCCCAGTTAACTAAATTACTATAAAGTTGGGTGTCGATGTCTTCGATTACATCTTCATTATTAACTAAAATCACGTCGCCGATTTGGTCAACGCTGCCTAAATACATATAGCGCGGTATTCCAGAAACGGAGATCAGGCTATCTCGCAATCCAAGTGCCACAACCTCTCGTCTATCAATATCTACCCAAAGTTGATTGACGATGCCGAGTCTTCTCCCGTTGTCGCGGGTGATGACTTGGGTGTTTAAAATGTCCGAGCGTCTTATAATTTGTTCAGAGGTCATTATTTACCGAGTCCCGATCTCGAATCCGGTTTATCTATACACTATTATTAACAGATACTCAACCAGAAGTATTGTCGGTTTTTAACTTAATCCCTAAAACTTGTGTATAAGCTCCACGGGCTTGAGTTACTCCGATTGTGCGTTCGGCTGATTCTATCATTGGGCGGCGCAAGCTTACAACTATAAATTGTGCTAATTCCGCCTGCTGCTTAATCATTTTAGCTAATCGTTCTACGTTTGCCCCGTCTAAAAACATATCTACTTCATCAAATGCGTAAAATGGCGATGGGCGATATCTTTGTAAGGCGAAAATAAAGCTTAATGCTGTTAATGATTTTTCTCCTCCTGACATGGATGCTAAGCGCTGTACTGGTTTACCTTTGGGATGTGCTACTAAGTTTAAACCGCTGGCAAATGGATCTTCTTCGTTATCTAATTGTAAGTAACCATCGCCGTCGGAAAGGGTGGCGAAAATTGATTTAAAATTTTCATTCACTGCGTCAAAGGCTTCTTTAAATGCTCTTTGCCGTAATGTGGTAAAGTTTTCAATTCTTAATAATAATTCGGTTCGTTCACCTTCTAATGTTTCTAATTTTTCGGTAAGCTCTTCTAAACGTTGTTGAGTACGTTCGTATTGTTCTAGAGCTAACATATTAACTGGTTCCATCGCTTGCAGGCGTTTGGAAAGAGATTTCAATTCTTTTTGTAGTTCTTCTAAATCTACGTTTTCCGGAACTTCTGGTAAAGGATTGGGCAATTCTTGGGAAATTGTTTGTAATTCTGCTAATACTCGATCTAATTCTTCGCGGCGATTTTGCTGGCTTTCTTGTAATTTTTGAACTTCCCATTCTAACTGTTGTTGACGTAATAATAGTTTTCTTAATTCGGCTTCTACTGCATCGCGCTTTTGTTTTTCTTCACCTAAATTGGCTTCCATTTCCTGGATGCGTTGACGAGTTTGGGCGATCGCTGTTGTTAATGTTGTTTCTTGTTGTTTGAGACTGTCAGTTTGATTTTGTTGATTTACTTGAAGAAGTTGATATTCTTCAACTCTTCGTACTCCATCGGCAATTTTCTCTTGCAATACCTGCTGTTGTACTTCGAGATTTTTTAATTTTTCTGCTGTTTCTCTTAGGGCAGAATCTTGTTGCTGTAGCTGCTGCTCTTGACTTTTAATTGTTGCTTGAATTTGCTGCCATTCGCTTGGTGTTTGGGATGCTTCTAATTCTGCTAATTCCTGACGCAGTTGTTGTAATTGTTGCTCTTGCGTAGGTAATTCCCGCTCTAATATTTCTAAGCGAGATTGAGCGGTATTTAATTTTTCTGTATTCTGTGTAAGTTGATTTCTAGCATCTTCGACACGCTTGCTCAAACTTTGCACTTCTTTTTGCAACTGCTCTGCTCGTAATTGCTGTTCTCTTTTACCCTGACGAGTTTCGGTAAGTTGGGTAGATAATTCTTTTGTTCTTTCGGCAAGGGTAGTTATTGCTTCATTACATCGCTGTAAAACTCTTTCAATTTCTACCAAACGGTTTCTCAAAGCCTTGACTTCTTCCGATTCCGTCGCTTCCACCGTACCAAAACGTAACGTCGATCGCTGATTAACGCTACCACCAGTCATTGCACCGCTGGTTTCTAACAATTCCCCTTCTAAAGTAACGATGCGGACTTTTCCTAAATGATTTCTAGCTAAATCAATATTCTCAAAAACAACCGTACTCCCAAAAACATAAGCAAACACGTCATCGTAACGGGCTTCGCAATCAATTAAATTCACCGCATAATCAATAAAACCATTGGCATATCTTAAATTCCCAGATTCATTAATGCGGGTTGCTCGGATTTTATTCAAAGGTAGAAAAGTTGCTCTCCCCGCTCTTCTTTGTTTAAGCAACTGAATCCCGGCAGCACCAATGCTGTCATCCTCTACCACAATTTGTCCCAAACGTCCACCGGCAGCAGTTTCCAAAGCTAGCTGAAAATTCGGCTCTACTCTTCCCAACTCGGCAACCAAACCACAAACACCAGGTAAACCAGATTGCAAAATAATTTTACTGGCATGAGTACCTTGTGCTTCCTGTTGAGCTTGGGCTTGGGCTTCCAATTTATCAAGCTGGCGCTGCTTATCCCTTTGCTCTTGCAACAATCGCTTTTGAGTTTGCTGCTGAATATCTAATTCCTGCTCTGTAGCGGCTAAATTTTCGGCTAAATCTTGAATTGGTGCGACGGTAGAATTAAATCCAGTTTCAAATTGTTCAAATTGACTTTGTTTTTCAGCTAACTGCGGCTCTAAACTTTCAACTAATTGATTTTGCTCTTGAATTTGTTGCTGTAGCTGACTATTTCTTTCTCGTAACTGCGCTCTTTCGCTGCGTTGAGGCTCCAAAGTTTGCAGCACGGTTTCGATTTGACGGTTTAAATTCGTTTGCTGCACTACCCAAGCTTCCGAAGCCGAAGCAATTTCCGCCGCCATTTCGCGAGATTGTCCTAAATTTTGACGCAATGACTCGCGCTGGCTTTGTAAATCAGCAGAATTTTGAGTTTCCGATTCCTTTTGTTGAGCTAAACCAGATACAGAATCTTGATGCTGCTGAATTTCCTGTTGAGTTTGAGTTATTTTGGCGCTAGCTTCTGCAATTCCCGTTTGTAATTCGCTTTGACGACGCTGCACTTGCTTACATTCCGCCTCCGTAGTCGCCAACTGTGATTGTACCGCTAAAAGTTCCTCCTCACCCAAAGCCTTGACATGAGCATTTAATTCCTCAAGCTCCTTTTGCTGCTGCGTAATATTCCTGTTAACCGTACCCAACTGCTCGGTATTTTCACTAAATTGGCGATCGCCGTCTTGAATTTGTTTAGATAATTGTTCTTGATGCCTTTGTAAAGTGCGCCATGACAGCACAACTTCCCACTTCTGCTTTTCTAAAAAATCAACTCGCAATCTTTGATATTTTTCTGCCTTCGCTTTATCTTGAGAAAGCCTTTCACACTGCGTTGTTAATTCCGTTTCAATAATCCGACAGCTATCTTCCTTCTCTTTAACTTCTTCTAAAGTCTTCTTTGCTTGATTAATTTTCCTATCGAAAGCTGCAACACCCGCCAACTCATCAACAATTTCTCGTCGCTCGCGGGGTTTCATCGAAATAATATCAGTAACGTCACCTTGCAAAACAACGTTATATCCTTCAGGGTTTATACGGATATTGCTTAACTCTTCGTGTACCTCAGTTGCGTTAGAAGAAATTCCATTAATGTAATAACTCGATGAATAAGTACCTTGTTTAGTCACCCTTAATCTACGGGTAACGCTCCAATCGGTAATGCCCGGTTTAGCGCGGATTTGCTCCCGGCGATTTTTAATTTCTTCCTCTTCCTGCTGTTTGAGGACTTTTTCTTGTGCTTCCTCTTCCGTTTCTTCCGCTTCTTCTATTTCTTCTTCTAAATGTTCCTCAACTGTGGAACTTTCTTCAACTTCTTCAACCTCATCATCAACGACAACAGTAGAAACAATCGGCTCATCATCATCATCAGAATCATAATCCGATAAATCAAACGTTACCGTCACGCTAGCTTCCACAGTAGCGCGAGACTTACTTACTTGATTTGTATTGACTAAATCCGGGAGCCTACCAGCACGCATACCTTTAGAACTCGAAAGCCCCAAACAAAATAGCAGCGCATCAAGAATATTAGACTTTCCCGAACCGTTAGGGCCAGAAATCACCGTAAACTCTGGCAGTAAAGGTACCGAAGTAGTACCACCGAAAGACTTAAAATTGGTGAGTTCTACGCGCTTTATATGAACCATAGGCTCAAGTTTATGCTTTTACCTTGAACGTTCAAGTGTACCAGTGAATAACCCATTAGAGTTAGGGAATTTAAATTATTGAATCACACAATACATAAGAAGTAGATGCTTATTTAATAAAAGTATTGTAGCGACTCCCAGAATATACGGTATTTTTTATGTATCTTTAAATCAGTGAACAGTTATCAGTTATCAGTTATCAGTGAATCTATAGTTAGTTTCCGGAGATATTCTATCTTAAGATAAATTTAGTAAATGATAATTGCTAAAATTGTTGTAAATTTACGCTACAAATGTTTAATCATCCTCTGTTTCAAGCTTTATGCGGTGGTTTACTCACCACTGCTGTTGGGTATTTAATCAATCAGCTACCAGCAATTAAACAATTTCGCGGTAAAAACATCTTAGTTTCCAAGCTGACAATTGAGGTCATTATTTTAGTCGGAATTTACAGCTTGTGGAATACGACAGAAAATAAAAGTCATGAATTACAGGTTTTGCTTGCAACCGTCGGCGGTATAGCTTTAGTGTTTTTGGTTTGGCATACATTCAAATTAATTCGGATGCTACGAAAAACAGAAGCAGACAACAGCAGTACCGATAATACTACAACAGAATTAAAATCCCCGAACGATTGGCGGCGAGAATTGTTGAAAGTGATGAAGATTGAAGTCGAAACTCGGTTAAATGACTCGCTTTATGATGATAAAATAATTCCTTTAATTACGGAAGATAGGCAGCAAGCAGTAGGAAGAAATTCTGTAAGTGCTTCTACAATTAAAAAACAACCTTCTTTCATAGAAAAATTACCTCAACCGTTCCGAAGTTTGGAAGTATTCGGGATTAGAAAAACTCAACTAGAAGCAGAAAAACCGATAATCGAAGCTTTTGAGGAACCTGATATTGCCGGAAGATTATTAATTTTGGGTAATCCGGGTGCGGGGAAAACAACTTTACTGTTGGAATTAGCGCGAGATTTGATTGCACGCGCTCAACAAAATCCAAATTATCCGATTCCGGTACTGTTTGAATTGACAAACTGGCGTGATGATAAACAAATTATCGCCAATTGGTTACAAGCCGATTTAAAATTTCGCTATAACATACCCGAAAAAATTACCCGCGAGTGGTTGAGTACGCAAAAACTTGTACCTTTGCTAGATGGTTTAGATGAATTAGGTTTATCCCGACAAAAGAAATGTATTGATAAAATTAACGAGTTTTTGCAAAGCTCTAATTTAT
>CAYMZW010000411.1:0-6485 GCA_964395005.1 uncultured Rivularia sp. | reverse complement strand
TCCGCTGCCTAACTCCATCCGCTGCCTAACTCCATCCGTTGCCTAACTCCATCCGTTGCCTAACTCCATCCGCTGCCTAACTCCATCCGTTGCCTAACTCAATTCATCAATCAACTTAATCACTCTTTCTTTAACCTGTTCGCGAATGCGTCGATATGTATCTATCTCTCCACCTTCTGGATCTTCTAATTGCCAATCTTCAAAAACTTCTCTTGTTACCCATTCAGGTGGTAAATTTACTCCACAACCGCATAAAGATATTACAGCATCATAATCTTCGGGATTAAATTCGCTCAAAGCCTTTGATTCTTGATGACTGATATCTACACCAATCTCGGACATAATTTCCACTGTTTTGGGATCAACAAAACTCGCTTCTAAACCCGAACTGGTAACACTGATTTTTCCTTCCCCAAATTTACGAGCAAATGCTTCTGCCATTTGAGAACGGCGAGAATTTTTTTTGCAAACGAACATGACTTTTTTCATTTTTATTCCCCTAATAGCACAGTAAAAATTTTCAATTTTAAATCCTAGATAAATGAAAATATTAATTACAGGATTTACGCAACTACAACCATAAATTAAGTATTTCAGCCGTTTAGATCCCCCCAACCCCCCTTAAAAAGTGGGGCTTTGAGTAAATCCTAAATTATAAAAACGATAATTTAAAATTATTTTCCCTATTCCCTATTCCCTATTCCCTATTCACTTCTTTTTGTTTACGTTCGCTGTGCCTATCTGTAAGATAATCAACTTTATCGCGTAATAACATGGTGAATTTATATAATTCTTCCATAACGTCAATTACCCGATCTCGATAAGCTGAATCCTTCATGGTTCCATCTTCGTTAAACTCTTGGTAAGCTTTTGCAACAGAAGATTGATTGGGAATTGTAAACATCCGCATCCAACGTCCTAAAAGTCTCATGGAATTAACGGCATTGAAAGATTGAGAACCACCACTTACCTGCATTACTGCTAAAGTTCTTCCTTGTGTCGGTCTAACTGCTCCTATACTCAAAGGAATCCAGTCAATCTGGTTTTTCAAAATTCCGGTAATATTGCCGTGCATTTCTGGAGATGACCAAACTTGCCCTTCTGACCATTTACTTAATTCTTGCAATTCTTGTACTTTAGTATGGGTATCTGGAACGCTACCCCGAATCGGTAATTCACGGGGATCGAAAAATTTAACTTCAGCACCGAATCCTTCAATAATTCGCGCTGCTTCTTCTGCTAATAAACGACTGTAGGAACGCTCTCGCAACGAGCCGTATAAAAATAATATTCTTGGTTTATGGTCAAAATTTGTCATGTATTCAATTATCAATTATCAATTATCAATTACCAATTATCAATTACCAATAACTAGTTACTTTAAATCCCGAAACCCGTTGGACAGATATCGATACACAGCAACTGCTAGCTGCGCTCCCATGATTGGTGCCAGCCAATAAAGCCAGTGATGCTGCCAAATTCCACCAATCAAAGCAGGTCCAAAAGAACGCGCTGGATTCATGCTTGCACCTGTAATTGGTCCCATGAAAGCAGCTTCTAAAGCAACTGTCAAGCCTATTGCCATTCCTGCAAAACCCACTGGTGCGCGTCTATCGAGTCCAGAACCGAAAATTACAAACATCAAAATGAAAGTGAGAACTAGCTCCAATACAAAAGACTGCAACCAATTATCATTCAAAGGCAAAGTTGCGCCTAAATTGGCAACCTTCCCCAAGCTAATTAAAAGTACGAATGAAGCCGATACCGCGCCAATTAACTGTGCCAATATATACGGTAAAACTAAGCGTTTTGGGAAAAAACCACTACTCCAAAATGCTAAAGTTACCGCTGGATTTAAGTGTGCGCCGCTAATATGTCCCAAACAATAAATCATTGCTGCAACTACGGCACCGAAGACAAAACTTATACCTAAATGCGTTAAGCTACCATCGCTAATCGCATTTACCATTACTGCTCCGGTACCCGCAAATACCAAGGTAAAGGTACCAATCCCCTCGGCGATCGCTTCTCTTTTACAAAGGCTGCCTAATAGCTGTAGACGCGAATGCTGCTTTACACTTGTATCCATACCTTTTAATGGCACGTTAGCGCCTCAAATCTAGAACACACTTTACGTGAATAGCTTATTTCAATAAAAGTTGATATGTCAAGCAAATATTAGATTTTTATTTATTTCATTTTGAAAAGATTGATTATAATTAGTATTTTTTAATCTCTTGCGTTGCTTTTTATCTCTAAACTAAAAAATATAGAGACGCTCATATTACTGCGTCTCTACAACCCGTCTGAATTAAAAATTATGGCTCATCCGTACTTGCTATGCTATCTTATATAGTCGTAAGAAGGGAGAAGGCAGTAGGCATTAGGCAGAAGGGAAGAAAAGGAAGATATTAGTAATAAATTAATTGAGTAAGACTCGTAATCTTTACACAGTAGATATTACAGCCATCTTTTACTCATATTTAGCATACTATGTACTGAAGAACCAAAATTATTACGAGTCTTCACAACAAGATGCAGGTACAATTGTATTACTAATATATTCTGTTAAATATTGCTGTAGTTCTTGAAACTGAAATTGATTAAGGCTGTAATAAATCCATCGCCCTTCTTGACGAGCGCAAACTAAGTTAGCTTCTTTTAGGGTTTTAAGATGAAAAGATAGCTTGGATTGACTGACATCTAAAATATCGCATAAATCACAAACACAGATTTCACGATTTTTTAGTAATTGCAATACCCTAACCCGTAATGGTTCGGATAAGGCATGAAAGCCAGAAATCATAATATTGGGAACAGTAATAGAGGTGGATTGCATCAATTTATATTGATTCAAAAATTATCTATATTTATTTTGAACTAAAAATAGCAGGTTTGGAGTGATAGCGAATACCTGCTTGCTTAAATCTATACAAAGCTTCATCAAGACGTTTAGTATCGGCAATCAAGCTAACACGCACATAATTTTCACCTCCAATACCAAAAGCATTACCGGGAGTAACTACTACACCAGTTTGCTGTAATAACTTTAAAGCAAAATCTGTAGAATTGATACCTACAGGAGAAGGAATCCATAAATACATTGTTGCTTTTGTCTTGGAAAGATTCCAACCCAAATCTGTCAAACCTTGGATAAGGAAATCGCGACGGGTAGAATAACGTTGTTGAACTTGCTCTAAGTAACTATCGGGCAATTGTAAAGCAGTTTGAGCGGCTGCTTGCAATGCTGAAAAAATACCATAATCCAAATTTGTTTTGAGCGTGCGTAAACCTTGGATTACGTGCCGGTTGCCTACTACAAAACCTACGCGCCAACCTGCCATATTATAGGTTTTAGACATGGTATGAAATTCCACGCCAATATCTTTCGCGCCAGGTATTTCTAATAAACTAGTAGGTTGATAGCCATCAAATGCTAATTCGGCGTAACACAAATCGTGTACTAATAAAATTTCATGTTTTCTAGCAAAAGCAACTATTTCTTCAAAAAATTCGCGGGGTGCAGTCGCAGCAGTAGGATTATTCGGATAATTGAAATAAAGTATTTTCGCGCGTTTGGCTATAGCATCGGGTATTTTTGTTAAATCGATCAGCCAATCATTTTCTGGTTTCAAAATCAAACTATGGATTTCACCACCAGCAATTACGGGGCCTCGAAAATGTACCGGATAAGATGGTGAAGGTACTAAAACAACATCACCAGGATTAACGTAAGCCAACGCTAAATGCCCCAATCCTTCTTTAGAACCTAATAATGGTAAAGCTTCGCTATCGGGATCTAAATTAACTCCATAACGACGATGGTACCAAGTCGTAATCGCGTGACGAAAATTCGCCGTTCCTTCAAAAGGAGGATAACCGTGATTGTCGGGGTTTTTTAAAGCTTCTATCGCCGCATCAACTACAGCTTCAGGCGTTGCACCATCGGGGTTTCCCATACCCAGATCGATCAAATCCAAACCTTGCTCGCGGGCTTTTGTCTTCAATTCATCCAATCGAGCAAATGGATAAGCGGGTAGCTTCTGTATTCTTTGGGCTGGGATTATCCAGTCTAAACTCATTTTTTCTATTTAACTCTAGAATTTTTGATTTACGCAAAAGCAAGGTAATTACATCCAAGTTGAGCTACATATTTCTGCTTCCAACCCAAAATTCTGGGATTAGTTGCCCATACTAAGCCTCTGTGACAATAGCATTTATTTTTGCGTACATCCTGAAACTGTTACATTATCAAGAAATCAACACGGCAATCAATACGCTTGGCACAAAAACATATCTTTATTTTGACTTAAGTAGATCGGCATAGCCAAATCTTAATCAGGTTAAGGGAGTAGGCAATAGGGAGTAGGCAGTAGAGACAAGGCTTTGATGACAAAAACATTCTGTTACCGCCGTTGGTTTTATTTGTGCCGACTTACTTACGCGCTAAAACATATTTTCTTCAAACTTTATTCTCGCTGTTGGAGTCAGAAAACTTTTTAGTTTGATTGCTTCGAGAATTTAAACCATTTGCAATCCCAGTTGTTTCTATAGGTGCTGTGGTAGAAACCATCGCTGCCATTAACTGTTCCAAAGCAACTTTAAACGGTAATCTGTGAATATCTGAGTTTGGTTGTAGCGCAAATTCTGCTGCTTTTTGCAACTGTTTGAGAGTTACATCTGCCAAACCTAAATCATCCAGTTTTTGTGGTAATCCGATTTCTGCGTAAAATTTGAGCAACTGTTGTCTGGCACTAGCAGCTAACTGGTTTCCCTGTAGCATTTCTTCCAGACGCAACTGTACCAAAATACCGTAAGCAACTTTTTCACCATGAATGCTACCGCGTCCGCAAACATGAGTTAAACCATTATGCACTGCATGAGCGGCAACTGTACGACATTGTGCGCCGCCAATTCCACCAATTACTCCAGCAAGTAGCACTGTAGCGTCTACAACTTCTCGCCAAGCTTCACTTCCAGGAGATTGCAAAGCTACAACCGACTTTTGCAATAAAATATCGCGTAACACTCTGGCTTGTTGAACTGCTGCAATAATTAAAGTTTGTTCTGAATGTCCGCTGCTTACCGATGCTTCGTACCATTTCGCGATCGCATCCCCAATACCTGCAACTAATGTACTTTGCGGCGCTGTTTGAATCAAATCGTAATCTAATATCAGTAAGTCAGGGCAATTATTCAAAGCCACATCATATAGAAACGCTCCTTTATCAGAATAAACGTTAGAAAGCGCAGTCCAAGCCGCACAAGTAGCCGCCGAAGTCGGAATTGTGACTACTGGTATTTCTAATTGATGGGCTAATAATTTCGCCGTATCAAGAGCTTTACCACCACCAATACCGATAATTACATCAGCCTCATGAACTTCAGCGGTGTTCCGTAAAACCTCTAAACTGCTTTCACTGCAATCAGGAGCATAACTCTTTTGAATAAAATCAAACTCCCGCTCTTTAAGTAATTCCAGATAATTCTGAGCAATATTTGAAGTGCGATTACCGCCAACAATCAAGGGACGATTTCCTAAACGGGAGATAGCATCGACTGCTTGGTTGAAAATTTGGGAACCACGAATTACTTTTGCTGGAGCTACCGCCAGAGTTAATAACGAATTGGATTTTTGAGCCGGTAAAGTGTTTTGCGATTGATTAAACATATAATTTATTTGGCGTTGCAACAAAATCTAGACAATTTCTTCCAGATTGAGAGATTGTTAATAAGTTATTTTACCTAAGAATAATTATTGTATCGTTAAATGTAGATTTAAGACTTATAAGTCTAGATGTAACCCATATTGCATTTCATGCGGTAAAATATATATCTCTAAGTATTATTGCCAAGGAATAATTACTTATAAAATCGAATAATCGGCATAAATCTATTATCATAAAGATAGTATATTTACAAGTTATACCAGCTACATGATGCATTGAGTACGAAGGATTTGAACAAAATTAGTAATCTTGCTGAATTTTAACGATAAAAGAATAAACCTAGCAAAACTCTTCAATAAATAATTAAGGTAATCATATGGAAACATTTGATAAGAATTCTCAACAAACAGATAAAAATGGTAAGGTAAAAACTTTTCAACAAAGAGTTTTTTCTGTAGAAAAGGATGCTGCATCCAATAACTTACCTTCTCAAGTGAATCAAAACCAACCGATCGCACTGCCAGAATTAAAAAAAGGCAGTAAAGGAGAAATGGTAATGAAAGCACAGCGCATCCTCAAAACAACTTCAGATTACATCGGATATGTAGACGGTGATTTCGGCTGGGTTATGGAATCAGCAGTGCAAAGCTTTCAACGTCGGAGCAAAGTAGCAATCACTGGAATCATTAATGATGATACTTGGAATGCTCTAAATCAAATTCGTCGGTGAACAGTGAACAGTTAACAGTGAACAGTTAACAGTGAACAGTGAACAGTTAACAGTGAACAGTGAACAGTGAACAGTTAACAGTGAAT
>CAYMZW010000410.1:0-6509 GCA_964395005.1 uncultured Rivularia sp. | reverse complement strand
CGGATAGCGAATGCTTTAATCCTTGGGGTGACATTTTTATCGTGCCAATATCGTGCGGTTCGTTTGGTAAATGACGATTGATATAAACGTCCACCGTGTTGGAATTAGCAGTGGGACCGCGATAAACGATTAATTCTGCACCGTCGGGAAATTTAGGGTAACAAACTTCATTCTTCTCTAAATCATGAGAGGTTTGCGCCATCGCTGAATCAAACTTGATAAACCTCCCTGTAGCGCAATCCATATACTGTTGGCGCAAATGTTCTTGAAGTTTGTCTATGATTTTGGGATGCTCCAATAATTGACAATGTTCTTTTAAATCAGCTTTGAGAAGACGATATATCAAGTTTTGCTCGCAATCATTTGACAAAAACATATCATCAATTAGATTTTCAATATCACCCAAATCAAAACTTTCAAAATCAATCAAATCTTCAGATTCTGTCTGGGCTTGTATTTGGTGAATACATTTAGCATCAATTGAATCGATATAGTCTTGAGCAATTTTTCTGGGGTCATCAGCCATATCTTTTAGTTCTTCCAAACGTTTGTGCAATCGAGGAAGAACATCACCTTCAACTCCTCTTGGAAAAGAATTCCAAAATTGAGCGCCCGTGGAAGTGATACCGTGGTATGCATTGGTCTTATTTCCAATTCCCATCTTCATTAAATACTCCCCAGGTTTTAGAGGAGGGAGGGAGTGAGAGGGTGAGGGAGTGAGGGAATGGGAGAGTGAGGGAGTGAGGGAGGTGGGAGTGAGGGATTGCTCTACAACAATATTCGTTCTTTCTGTACCTGCTGTATACTCTCGTTCATTCCCTCTCTCTCTCCCTCCCTCACTCTCTCGCTCTTTCCCCACTCTCCCCTTCCCTCGCTCTCTCCCTCTCTCACTCCCTCCCTCCTTTTCCCCCACTGTCCCACTCCCCCACTCCTCCCCGGTTCTTCCTTTGAGTTGTTCGCTAGAAAGCACTAAATCATACCCATTTCCTGCCTGGCTTAAATCTCGTGGTGCAAATGTACCTTTTCCCAATTGCAAAGTTTTGTTAACGTCATTATTTACGTCAAGTCCAGCACGTCTTTCTTTGATACCAAAACGAGTTTGAAATGGTGTTTCTGGCTCATTACCTAAAGACTTATGTAATAGTGCATCTATTTTTCCATCGCCATCACCAACTAACTTAATTGCTTCAGAATTTGGTATCACTCCACCGTTTTCTCCAGTTTCAGCATCCACAACTAAAACTCGCAAATTTTCTCTTTCCGAAAAACTTTGACAGGGTGTGAACATATTGGAACCATATGCAGCACCGAAGTGAGGTTGGTCAAAAATCTTTTCTCGCAATTCTTCGTCCATAAAGTAGAAACGATTATCGGCTGCAAATTGCAGCGTTAATCCTTCTGAAGTAAATTGCTTGAGGTCTTCTTCTGTTGATAGTCCCTGATATACTACTCCGAGTTTAAAGGTCGAATTTGGAGCAAAATATTCTGCCAAGCAGTGTTCGATGGTTTCTGTAATTGGTTCTCCATCCGCGATAATTGGTTTACCCGTTTTTGTGCAGAAGTGGGAGAGGGTAATTGCCATAACCTTCTATATCTCAATTCATCATTTCACCTTCAAATCTAGTTTTTACGGATTGATGCATAGTAGTTCTTTAGTGAAGAATATTTATATCACTAAAGTAGTATTTTTGTTCTTTAATACCGAATTTTTATTTATTATGGGGATTGAGTAACAAGCATTCTTTGAGGACATTTAGTTATGGATAGTGCGAAAAAAGTAGTTTTACAACCGAATGTGTGGGATTCAGATAATTTAGGAGATTTGGTTGCCGAAGGGGTTTTGGGTAGTGATGATTTGTCTTTACACGGTGTTGTACAAGCGCAGAATGAAGAATACGAGCGTTTAGAGCGGGAATGGCAAGAAGAAAATGAAAAATATTTGAATTCCATCGATTGGGAAAATGCAAAAGTTAAGTCTGAATTAGTTACGGAAGAAGAGGAAGAAATTTTTTGAAAGCGGTAGATAGTTAGGAGCTTTGATAATTTTTTTTAACTATATATAGCTATTTTTGAGCTACATCATGATTAATGATAATTAAAATTTTATTTAAGGTATGGTGAATCGCTTTCCATAAATCATAATAATAATTGTTATTGGATTAGCATCTAATTTTGTCAAGATGTCTAATTTTTTAGAATAGGATTTAGGAAAGTCTCTCAAAGAAGGAGGAGTTGGGGAGATGCTGCGGCTTTTGGTAGTAGGTATTTCCGGAATTTAGTTATAGCTAAGTGAATCAATGTTACTAGTTATCATAAAAATTCAGTAAATACCCGTAGACATGGCGAAAAACTGCTTACGAGTCATCCATCAAGTCGAAACTATACAACTCTCTTGGCAACGTGGGCAATCAGCGCCTCGCTTTGCCGATGCCGTAACATTTGAGCATCCCTTTGATAAACAAGCGCTGATAGATTTACGTTGGTATTTGGAAGAGTACTTACGGTTCCCCTATGGTATCTTTCCAGATAACGCTGCAAAAATAGAACAAAAATTGCAGGCTTGGGGAGAACAATTATTTAACTTGGTTTTTCGCAGTAGCGAGAAAGCGCGGGAGTTTTTTCAAGCTGCTACTTATGATGGTTTGCATAACTGCGAATTGGCGATCGCCTCGGATGACTTCGCAATTTTAAATTTACCTTGGGAGTTGCTTTATTCTCCTAGCGACAGACAATTTCTTGCACCTTCTTTGGCGGGAATGTCCCGTAGTTTGAGCGATTATGCGGTAAGGGGAGAAATTCCGACACTACCTCAAGATAAGCTAAATATATTATTGGTAATTGCTCGTCCCTATGGGGAAAGAGATATTGCTTTAAAAACTATTGCGCGTCCATTGCTGGATTCTTTAGCAGAAATACGTCAAAAAGTTAATATAAAGGTATTGCGTCCGCCGAGTTTTGAAGAATTTGAGCGGGAATTAAGCGCTAATAAAGGATTTTATCACATCGTCCACTTTGACGGACATGGAGATTTTGACCCCAACAGCCAAGGATTTCAGCATAGTTTGGGTGGTTTGGGACAAGGTGTATTGGTATTTGAAAACTTTGATGGTTCCCCACAGATTGTGACAGCAGCACAAATTGCTCAGAATTTAGCAGATTGTGGCGTACCGATTTTTGTATTGAATGCTTGTAAATCAGCACAGGAAGGGGAAGATAAATTTTCTTCGGTGGCGACGCGCTTGGTATCTTCGGGAGCCAAAGGTGTGGTGGCGATGGCTTATTCGGTGTATGCAGTTGCGGCGAAACACTTTATCGGCAGGTTGTATGGCGAATTGGTGAAAGGTGCGAATCTTTCTCAAGCAGTTGCAGCAGGAAGAAAAGCTGTATTGAATCAACCGCAACGTCCAAGTCCAAAAGGCGATAAAATATTGCGAGATTGGATTGTTCCGGTTTTGTACGAGCAGGAAAGTTATGCGCCGTTTATTCCGGAAGATAATACAGATGATATTCTCAATCTTGATGCATTTTTAGAATCAGAAGAAACCGTTACGCAGTTGGTAGGTTTTCCAGATGAAGGGGCCTACGGTTTTATCGGACGCGATTACGATATTTTGCGATTAGAGCGAGCATTTCGCCAAAATAATATCGTATTAATGAAAGGAATGGGCGGTGTAGGTAAAACTGAGTTATCTTGCGGATTTGCGCGGTGGTTAGAAGAAACTCAAGGGCGTGATAGTAAAATGTTCTTTGTCTCCTTTGAACATGGCGCAACGTTGAGTAATGTTATCAGCCAAGTTGGTAGGGAAGTTTTTAAAGATAAATTAGATAAATTTAATTCCCTTCCACTAGATAAACAACAAGCTGCGGTATTGAAATATCTGCAAAAGGAGCCATGTTTATTAATTTGGGATAACTTTGAACCTGTAAATGGTTTTCCTACGGGGAATCAACCGTTATTAACTGGGGAAGAAAGAAACGAACTCAAACAATTTCTCAAACAATTACGCAGTGGGAAGACATGGGTATTAATCACCAGTCGTCGCGAGGAATCTTGGCTTGATTGTGGTTACACCTTGTTGAATTTAGGCGGTTTGCTTGAACAGGATGTTGAAGAATTAGCCGCGAAGATATTGCAAACTGCCGGAGTAGATAAAGCTAAGTTACCGAAAGAGTATTTGGAATTATTGAAACTATTGGGGGGACATCCGTTGTCATTGCGGGTGGTTTTACCGCATTTGAAGACGCAAACACCAGCGCAGTTAATTGAAGCATTGCGTCAGGGATTGGATACTTTTGTGGGGGAGGAAGAAGAAGGAAGGGATAAATCGCTGACGGTTTCTTTGGATTATTCTTTTAATAAATTGTCGGAGAAAGCGAGGAGGCATTTACCGTTTTTGGGGTTGTTTTCTGAGCGGGTGGATGCCCATTGGCTTCATCTTTTTTCAAAAAATCCTGATAATGAAGATGGGCAAGCATATCAAGCTGTGTTTGGAGAGAATTTGCAGAAAGATGATTGGTTAGGAATTCTCAACGAAGCTGTAGCTGCGAGTATTGTAGAATATTTGGGTCATGATACTGTCTACAAGATTCATCCGGCTTTACCTTGGTTTTTGCGGAAACAGTTGAATCAACAAACCAGCCGTGGAATTGATTCTGAGGTAGAGGTGGATGCTCAACAAAAAATTACCGAACTCGAAAATAATTTGCTGTCTTTCTATGCTTATCTGGCGAATTTTTACCGTGAAAAACTCATCAGCAACGCCGAATTAGCAACTTTTATCCTGCGAGTGGAAGAACCAAACCTGTTGCAAAACCTGCGTCTCGCCGAACAGGGACAGGAATGGGCTTATGCACAACAGATTTTAGAAGCCTTGGGAGAGATATACGAACGTTTAGGGCGCAAAGCCGAATTAAAAGCTTTGGAAAAACGAGCGCTAAATCAAATTGTTATGGAGCTAGGAGAAGCCAAGACAAAGAGTAAGCAAGCTTTTGATTTATGGATATATCTGCGGAATAACGAAGCTAATGATGCGCTATTAGGTGGTGACTTAGAAGCAGCAAGAGTAATTTATCAAGAAAATCTCGATGAGCTGATAGCTTTAAATGACTCCTCACTGAATCACAAAATTGCTGTTTCTTATCACCAACTGGGTATGGCATCTCAAGAAAAACAGCAACTTGAGCAAGCCCAGCTATATTACCTTAAGGCTTTGAAAATATTTGAAGATGCAGGTGATTTATACAGCACTGCAAGGGGATATCACCAACTGGGTATCGTAGCTTATAAAAAACGGCAATTTGAGGTGGCACAGCAATATTACCTCAAAGCTTTGAAAATAAGAGAAGATACAGGAGATTTGTACAATGCTGCAACTGACTATAATCAACTAGGTATGGTAGCCCAAGAGAAACGGCAATTTGGGGTGGCACAGCAATATTACCTCAAGGCTTTGAAAATATTTGAAGATGCAGGTGATTTATACAGCCCTGCAATCGCATATCACAACCTGGGTTGGATAGCCCAAGAACAACAGCAATGTGAGCCAGCGCGGCAATATTACCTTAAAGCTTTGAAAATATTTGAAGATGCAGGGAATTTACATAGCGCTGCAAGGGAATGTCACCACCTAGGTAATGTAGCTTTGCTACAACGGCAATTTGAAGTAGCACAGCAATATTACTTCAAGGCTTTGAAAATATATGAAGATGCAGGGGATTTGTACAGCACCGGAATGGGATATCAACAGTTGGGTATGCTAGCTCAAGAGCAACAGCAATTTGAGAATGCAATTAGCTATTTTCAGAAAGCCTTTGATATTTATGAACAATTTCAAGATTGGTATGGAGCTTCACAAACGTTAGCTAAATGGGGAAGCTTGTTAAAAGCACAATCAAATTTTTCTGAAGCTTTACCAATTTATATTCGTGGTTTTGTGATTGATTTTGAGCATCATCAAGCGTTCGTTGGCTGGTATATAGATGCTTTAGCGCAGATGTTGCAGGTTTTAGGAGAAAATCAATTTGATACGATTTGGCGCGAGGTGAGGGGTGAAGAATGCGCGGGTGAGGTGCGGGAGGCGATTTGGGCAGCGCGGGGTAAGTTGGATAAGGAAGGTTAGGAAAAGAACCTCACCCCCTTCCTAAATAACACCCCTTTCTTTGGCAAGGAGACGCTATTGTTACTCGTAATAAAAAAGATTTCCCAGTTACAACTCCGTGAATTTTAACTCCGGAACAATTAATTCAAGAGTCATGAAATTCACCGTAAATCCAAATATTTAAATATCTATAAATCCATATGAATACCCAACTAGACTTAACCGAAATCAATCAAATTCAACAGCTACTTAACGACTACGGACCCGCACAAAAAGCATTAGATACTCTAGAACAAAACAACGGTAATTTTAATACTACTTTTGACGAACTTTGGACTGAAAAATTCGGTACGGATACCTATGGTAAAAAATCCCTTTGGCAATCTACTTTAACTGTACTGCGGGAAGAAC
>CAYMZW010000409.1:0-6518 GCA_964395005.1 uncultured Rivularia sp. | reverse complement strand
GTGAAAAGCTAAAAGATACGGAACCTTCAACTAAATTAAGTGTCAAATGATTTGCTGACATTCGTTATTTATCAAAACATATTGCTCTTTTATTTTCCCTCTATATGGGTCATCCTAATACAGGAATATTTTCTTTATAAATTGTTCTTAAAATTTAACTGTAAAAATCTGCTAAATTAAGATCAAAGCCTGTTTATAAAAAAATATTTTAAGGAAAATTTAAGGTAGACTGATACTCTTGTGCGTATCGCATTAGCAGTAATAACAATTAAATCAGATGTATAAAGGTGTTTATTATTACACGAATAAGTTTAATAGTAAAAGTGTATTGCTTTTAACTTCAAGCTAATTATCGATTACTCAATTCTGTAACTTTTTTAATATACTTTATAATTTGCTCGCAATTATGCAACAACTAACTGTTTTGATTGTTGATAATCATTTATTCGACACTCAGAGGTACGAAAGCTACCTGCGGCAAAACTCAAATCGCTACAGAATTTTCTCAGAATCAACTGGCAATGCTGGATTAGATTTATACCAAAGGTTGCAACCTGACATAATTTTATTAGAGTATATTTTGCCAGATATGGATGGATTAGAATTTCTGGTAAAGTTAAAACAAAAACAAAAACAGCATAAAGAAATACCACCCTTAATTATGATAACCGGGTGTGGGAATGAAAATGTTGCTGTACGAGCGATAAAAAGCGGTTTTCAAGATTATTTGGTTAAGGAACAGGTAACATCAGAACTTTTAAATTCTACAGTAAATTCTGCTTTATCAAATGTTCGGGAAACAATAGTTGACATTACTTTTCTCAAACAAACTCAAGAAAAATTACGTTTGAGCAACGAGCGATTTAAATTAGCATCTCTTGCCGTTGATTCTGTAATTTACGATTGGAATATTACTATTAATAGCATTATCAGAACCGAAGGAATAACTTCTATTTTGGGCTACTGTTTAGAGGAGATAGAGCCAACTATTGAATGGTGGATGCGGTTAGTGCATCCGTTAGATAAAAATAATTTAATAAAACCTTTACAAGCTGTTCTTGCCGATCAAAAATATTATACATTTGAGTATCGCGTGCGTCATAAAAATGGTGAATATCGCTACGTATTAGATAGAGGCTCGGTGGTGCGTAATCATGAATCTCGCGCGGTGCGGGTAGTTGGCTCGATAACCGATATCACAGAGCGCAAACAAGCTGAAACTGCATTACGTGAAAGTGAATCAAAGTACAAGCGGATTATAGAATCTAATATTGTTGGTATTTATTTTGGCGACTTCACCGGCAGAATTTATGAAGCAAACGATGCTTTTTTGAAGATAGTCGGCTATAACCGTGAAGATTTAGACAATGGTTTGCTCAATTGGAATCACATCACGCCGCCGGAAACCGAATCACAAGCAATGATTCCCAAAGTAAAAAAAGAATTAAAATTTAACGGAGTTTGTACTCCATTTGAGAAAGAATATCTTCGTAAAGATGGTACTCGCGTATCAGTGCTAACAGCGATCGCCTGTATTGAAGGTAGGGAAGCAGAAGGCTACAGCGTTTGTTTTGTTTTAGATATTACCAAGCGAAAACAAGCACAATTAGAATTACGTGAAAGTGAAGCTAAGTTTAGACGTGTCATAGAATCAAATATTGTTGGAATTTATTTTGGTGACTTTACCGGCAAAATTCATGAAGCCAACGATTCTTTTTTGCAAACCTTTGGCTATTCTCGCGAGGAATTAGAAGCTGGTAATTTGTATTGGAATCAGATGACACCAGCAGAATATTCCCCATTAGACGAACAAAAAATGCAAGAATTACAGGCTTGTGGAGTTTGTACGCCTTTTGAAAAAGAATATTTCCACAAAGATGGCACTCGCATTCCGATTTTATTAGCAATTGCCACGATAGAAGGTAAAGAAGATGGCTACAGCGTTTGCTTAATTTTAGATATCAGCCAGCGCAAACAAGCGCAATTAGAATTACGTGAAAGCGAACAACAATATCGGTTTTTGTCCGAATCAATACCGCAAATAGTTTGGAGTTGTAACCAACAGGGAGAATGCGAATATATAAGTCAGCGTTGGGTTGAATATACCGGAAAACCAATCGAGGAAGCGAAAAATTTTGGCTGGTTAAATATTTTGCATCCAGAAGATGCTAAGTCTGTCAAGCATATATGGCAGCAATCGCTAACAACTGGCGAACTTTACTCTTGTGAAATGCGCTATCGTCGCAGCGACGGGATGTATCGCTGGTTTTTAGTACGAGCATTGCCCATGAAAAACGAACAAGGAAAAGTTATCAGATGGTTTGGTACCAGTACCGATATTCACGAACTCAAACAGTTAGAAGCTATACGTAGCGAGCTTTTACAAAGCGAACAAACTGCCCGCACAGAAGCTGAAACAGCCAATAAAGCCAAAGACGAATTCGTCGCAATGGTATCCCACGATTTGCGATCGCCATTAAATTCGATTCTAGGTTGGGCAAAGTTGCTACGAACTCGCAAAATCGATGAAACCGCTACCAATCGCGCTTTAGAAACGATCGAGCGCAACGCCAAATCCCAAGCAAAACTGCTCGAAGACTTACTGGATACGTCTCGAATTCTGCAAGGAACTATTCAACTTGATATAGCTCGAATGAATATTGTTAAAGCAGTTGAGGCCGCAGTTGAGACAGCACATCCTGTAGCAGATGTCAAATCAATTTGCATAGACTCTCAGATTGATGATTCACTGCCATTAATACAAGGTGATTCTAACCGCTTGCAGCAGGTTTTAGGAAATTTACTATCCAACGCCATTAAATTTACACCAAATCAAGGGCGGGTTCGAGTTGAGTTGTCTTTGGGGGAGAAGGGGAGAGGGGGAGAGGGGGAGAGGGGGAGACAAGGGGAAGAAGGAGAAGAGGAATTAACTTTTTCTACTTCCCCGATTTTGAATTCTGCTAGATATGCTCAAATTACAGTTAGCGATACGGGAATTGGAATTAGCCCAGATTTTTTACCGTATGTTTTTGAAAGGTATCGTCAAGCAGAAGGAACTAGAAAAAAAGGTGGATTAGGATTAGGTTTAGCAATTAGCCGTCATATCATCGAACTCCACGGAGGTACTATTGAAGTTTTTAGTGGTGGGGAAGGAAAGGGAAGTACTTTTACGATTAAATTGCCAATTTAATTGGGGATTGGGGATTGGGGATTGGGCATTGGGCATTGGGCATTGGGGATTGGGGATTGGGCATTGGGGATTGGTAACTCCAAACTCCATCCGTTGCCAAACCCCATCCGTTGCCAAACTCCTAACTCCTAACTCCTAACTCCTAACTCTTTATTCCCACTCAATAGTTCCAGGTGGCTTGGATGTAATATCAAAGGCTACTCTGTTTACACCTTTGACTTCGTTTACAATCCGATTGGAAATTACTTCGAGTATGTCGTAAGGTACCCGCGCCCAGTCTGCTGTCATGCCGTCTTCGCTGGTAACTATGCGTAGAACTATGGGATATGCATAGGTTCTCTGGTCGCCCATTACACCTACGCTACGAATTGGTAGCAATACGGCGAAAGCCTGCCAGTACTCGCTGTACAGATTATTGCGGTTAATTTCTTGACGAACAATTAAGTCTGCGTCTCGTAAAATATTTAACCGTTCGGCTGTTACTTCTCCAATAATGCGAATTGCTAAGCCTGGGCCTGGGAAAGGTTGGCGCTGGACAATTTCTTCAGGTAAACCAACGCAACGTCCAACTTTGCGAACTTCGTCTTTGAAAAGCTTCCGCAAGGGTTCTACTAATTTGAAACGTAAATCTTTGGGTAAACCACCAACGTTGTGATGACTTTTGATTTTTACTGCTACTCTTTCTCCGGTTTGCGGATCGACGTTGGTATCTGCTGATTCAATTACGTCGGGATATAAGGTTCCTTGAGCTAGATAATCAAAAGGGCCAAGTTCTATTGAAGTCTTTTCAAATGCTTTGATAAATTCGTGTCCGATAATACGCCGCTTTTCTTCGGGGTCAGTAATTCCACTTAAAGCACCTATAAAGCGCTCGCGAGCGTTTACATACTCAACAGGAATGTGAAACTGTTCTGAGAATAGTTTGACCAATCTTTCAGGCTCCAGCTTCCGCATAAAGCCTTGGTCAATAAAAACACAAGTTAATTGATCTCCAATTGCTTTATGCAGCAGAAATGCCAAAGTTGAAGAATCAACTCCTCCACTCAGAGCTAACAATACTCGCTTGCTGCCGACTTTTACGCGAATTTCACGAATCGCTTCTTCTACAAAAGCATCAGTTGTCCAAGTCGGTTCGCTTTTACAGATTTGATAAACAAAATTGCGAATTAACGATAATCCACCGATAGAATGTACTACCTCTGGATGAAACTGTACTCCGTAGAGTTTTTTCTCATGATGGGCGATCGCCGCGCAAGGAGTATTAGCCGTGTGAGCTAGTAATTCAAATCCAGAAGGCATTTTCAGTACCGAGTCACCATGACTCATCCACATGGTGGTACCATCTTCGACGTTGCAAAGTAAGTCAGTAAAGTCATCTATATGCAAAGCTGCTTTACCATACTCACCTCGTTCGGATTGTGTTACTTCTCCGCCGAGTTGCTGCACCATCAGCTGCATACCGTAGCATACACCTAGAATGGGAATTCCTAAATGCCAAATTTCAGGGTCGCAATGAGGAGCTTTCGCATCATAAACCGAACTCGGGCCACCTGAAAGAATGATTCCCTTGGGGTTAAGCTGACGAAGCTGCTCGGCTGTGGTTCTGTAAGGAAGAACTTCCGAGTAAACTTGAGTTTCGCGAATTCTACGAGCAATAAGTTCGGAATATTGAGAACCAAAGTCAAGAATCGCAATCATTTGACGGTTAAGTTGTTTTTTAGATTCTACTTTTTGAGCTTGAGGAGCATCTTTGGTTAGTAGAGTCACCGCTGTTTTCATAATGGGGGGGGGAAAGTGTGAGAGTAAGGATTTACGATAGCTTCCGATACAGGCTAAATACCACAAAGGCTAGATGTATCCAGCAAGATTCTTTAACAACTTTCACATCAAGCGCAATTTTTATATATGCACCTGCTGGCTTCTTATATTCGTTAATGCTATTAAGATTAAAAAGTTACCTTAAACTGGCCTGAAAAAGATATATTTATTGATTTGAATTTCTTATGTTTATTTTTATTAACTTACCATAACTTGGTCAATATGCGTAAAACTGACATCAGTTTTTTTACAGAGACTTTTTATTTGATGGCATCTAGATGATTGCATTATCCGGCGATCAATTGGCTTTCAAGCCAAATCAGTCAAAAAACAGGCTCAAATAAGATAAACAACATTATATCGTCCGTAAGATACTTGAGGTAATTATTCAACCCAGGGGAGGGGTATTATCTGCTGTGTAAATATAAATATAAGATATAACTAAAAATTTAATATTTGCTTAGATAAATTGATTATTTTACACTTTAGCTTCTGCGAGTAAATCTTGCATAGCTGACCTAGAAAGCCCTTGCTCGATGTATTGAGGAGATTCAGGATTAAAAGGACCTTTCAAACGATCGATACTGATAATAATTGCCTGTTGTGGTATAACGGGAACGTCCGGATCGAAAGCAGTCGAACGCATTAAAGAACTAGAAAATCCTTTAAAAATAGCAACTTCATCTGGTTCGCCATCAACTTCCACCCTCACCAACAATACTTCTTGAGGACGTTTGATAGTATATTGTTCCAGTCGTTTATTGATTGAATTTATCATTAATAATTAAAATTGGGGATTGAGGATTGGGCATGGGGGATTGGGCATGGGGCATGGGGCATGGGGCATTGGTAATTGGTCATTGGGAGTTAGGAGTTAGTACCACCGGAGTTAGGAATCATCTTCTCCCCCTCTCCCCCTGAGCCGCACGCTCTCGCGTGAACGGGTTGCGCCACTTGCTACAAGTCGACGGCAGTCGCTACAACGGGGGGAACCCCCGTGCACGCCGCGCTGCCTCGGGAACCCGCCCAACGCAGTGGCTTACCATCTCCCCCTCTCCCCATCTCTCCTACTGCGGCGCAGCTGTACGCCCTTGTTTGCCGAGTTTAACGATAACGAAGTAAGCAAGGCATGCAACGTATAAAACTAAACCAATGATGCCTGCGAAACCTAAGTCTCTATTAAGGGTGTCGCCATGAAAATATTTCTGATATAACAATGGAGCTTCTAACCAAACCTTACAATAAGGAGTTTCGAGAGCAGTTTCAGAAAAAGCACAACCTAAGAAAGGAAGGGTTAAAAGTGCGCCAAAAGCACAATAAATGCTTATAGCCCAACGCCAAGAGGTAAAAACAAACTTCAAGGCTTCATCGGAAGCGTATTCAATATCATCGTTCAAGTCTACCCAAAACCATAGTGAAATTGGGATTAAGATACGCGCCATCAAAGATGAGATAAAACTTACCCCAAAACCGCCAATCATCAAGTAAACCGTAATCATTAGTAAACTTG
>CAYMZW010000408.1:0-6547 GCA_964395005.1 uncultured Rivularia sp. | reverse complement strand
ACAACCATCCCACAAATTGTTGGGAGCAATTTATCTCTAAAGCTGGGGAATTGGAGGCGGTTTCAACTGGAGAAGAAGTAGGTTTGGGACTTGTAACAACCATAATTGTATACCGTTGCGCTGTGTATGTTTCTATGAGTAAATTTTGCTTCTCTTAAAACGCTGCTCGCTTGTTATAGAGTTTAGATAATTTATATATTGTTACTGCAATCGTTAATATATATACGTATAAATACTAATTTCATACCATACAACATATATTTGTGATTGTCATATTGAAAACAAACAGTGTTGTTCATTGCTCGTTATGAAATCATCATGGATGAAAGTAAACCATAAAAGTATTAGACCTTTATAACATTAGGCTATTAACATAACTAACCATTAAACCTGTATACTATATACTGATTAATGCTTCTACCCATAAACATATGCTGACAATCAGCGTTTTCAACTTCAAAGGCGGCACTGGTAAAAGTGCCACAACCCTTAACCTGGGAGCATCCCTGGCTAGTTCCAAACGTCAAATTCTCCTAATAGACACCGACGGACAAAGAACGCTTTCCTTCGCTTTGGGATTAGACGGAACGCAACCAACCACCCTTGACTGGCTAAATAACACCGGCGATATTATCCCCACCTCCACCTCCATAAAAAACCTATCCCTTATCCCTGGAGATATCGGGATGTTCCAACTCAACCCAGAATCCGACTTATTCACCCCAGCATTATCAAAACTAACTGAATTTGATATCGTGCTAATGGACTGTCCCCCAGGGCTATCCCCTGCATCGGTACAAGCAATCCTAGCCAGCGATAGAATACTCATTCCTACTACCTTAGAACCCGCTTCCCTCAAAGGATTATCGGAAGCAATAGAACTAATTCGGGGAGAAAGAGAAGACATAGAAATTGATGTAGTAAGAACTCGCTACAAACCCCGACTAGTTCTTACCAAAGAAGCAGATGAATTGCTCGCAGAAGCAGCAGCAGAACTTGATTACCGTCTGCTTTTGACCACCATACCGGATAACATAGCCGTTGCCGAATCCATCGCGCAGCAACAACCAGTAATTGAATACGCAAAGCGCAGCAGTGGTGCTAAAGCTTATAAATCACTAGCCAAAGAATGTATTAAATATTGGGAGAAGAAATAATGACTAAAAAGAAGATGCTCGGAAAACTAAGCTCCTTTTCTGGAATCAAAAACCAACCGGAAGCGGAACAACAACCAGAAACCACACAAGAAACAAAACCAAGCCCAGTAACCCGTCGTCAACAAAAACCAGCAGCACGCTCTAAAACTACTAAAAAATCATCCCCAACTTCCACAACTGTGGAACATTCCAATAGTACAAACACTCCAACTACCGAACAACAACCCACACCAGTTAAAGAAAAACCCGTCACCGTCAACATCAAAATATCTCGCATTCAACACGAATGGTTAACCGACACCGCTAGAACCGTTAGAGATAACAATACGGAACCAGTCCCCCCAGGGGATAGAGTTTACCCGCAACACCTAATCGGGGTAGCGATAGAACTGCTGCAAGCTGGTGATATTGACTGGAATGAGGTGAGGAATGTGGAAGATTTGAAGCGGTTATTGGATATATAAGGGTATTAATAGTTAATGTCTTTATAGCCTTATGGTCTAATACTATTAAATTATTATGAGATGTACTCAACACAAGGGTGCATTAACTTGTGGTTAAGGTGCTTTATTGTATAAAGGTTTAATACTATAAAAGTTATATGGAATAAAAGCTTTATAGCTATAGGTAAACTGAAACGGACAGTATTAGGCGTATACTTTTACGCCAGTTTGTTGTAATATTTCCTGCTAGCTTGAATATTTTATACTTTTGCTATAACCTGTGATAGTGTTTTTGTACTACGAGCCTTGAAAGGTAAGGAAACAAAGCTATGGCTTATCGAAATAAAACCTATGTAGCTTTTGATGGCGATGAGGATATGCATTATTACAGGATGATGCAAGCTTGGGCAGCGAACTCAAAAATTGACTTCAATTTTTACAACGCCCATGACCTGAATGCTGCCAGGGATAGCAGTATGGAAGAGTCTATTAAACGTCAATTGCGAGAACGACTGAAAAATAGTAAAGTTTTGATTGTTTTAGTTGGTGCAAAAATCAAAAATTTATATAAATTTGTTCGTTGGGAGATTGAACAAGCTCTAAATCTTGGAATGCCTATTATTGTAGTTAATCTTAATGGGAAGCGTCAGATAGATGAGGAAAATTGTCCTCCTATAATCCGTGACTCGTTAGCAGTTCATATTAGTTTCAACATTGCCATAATACAATACGCTTTAAATAACTGGTGTGACGAGCATATGACTTGTTTAAGGCTAGGAGAAATTGCCCCCTTTCGCTACGCATCTATCATATATAAACAGTTGGGAATATGATACCTTTAGGGATGTATCTACAAGCATTTTTTTCAATTAATTACTGGCACTATACAATACTCAAAGCTGATACAAGAAAATCAGCTTTGTCCACGATTGGTAGCATATGGTTAATTCTAAGTATTGCCCGTTTTTTTGTTAAAATTCCTGATTCTGTAATTGCAAATAACTGGTCTATTTTTCTATTAGTAGTTGTTTTACTTACCTTCAAAGAAAGAAGACCAGTTATATCAGTGAGTGAGAAGCTTCCTGAGAGAGATGTTGAACTTGAAATAAAGCTTGGTAATCTCTTTAGAGAAAAAGGAGCTAAAGTAATCAGTATTAACACAACATTTGATACTGATATTGATAATGGTGTAATTTCTAAAGATAGCCTTCAAGGGCAATTCACCGAAAAATTCTATAAATCAGTACAAGACCTTGATAAGGATATTGATTCTCAGCTCTCAAAACACTCTCCTGTAGACAATCTTGATTTAAAAGAATGTGGTAAAACAAAGCGATATGAATTAGGAACTGTTGTGCAGGTAAGACCCAAAGGTAAGATATTTTATCTTGCAGCAATAGCAGATTTTAATAACAAAGGTGTTGCGTCTAGTTCTTTCGATAAATTGAAATTATGCTTAGAAAAGATTTGGCAGTATGTTAGTGAATGTGGCGAAACCGATCCGATTGTAATTCCATTAATGGGTTCAGGTCGTGCGAGATTAACTGAGACACGGGAAATTATTGCTCAAGAAATAATTAATTCTTTCATAGAAGCTTGTGCAAGTAAAAAATTTTGTCGCAAATTAACAATAATCATTTCACCACACGATTATCAAAAGTACGATTTGAACCTTTATGAGCTAAGGGATTATCTAAAATTTAGAATAAAGCAGAAACCTGCTAACAATTAGGGGTATAGCCAGGATACCTGCTGTCCAGGGACACGACGCAAAGTTCCCCCTATTAGCTACAAGTACAGTCAACGTATAAACATATAATACCTTTGAATATAACAGGACTTTGAGCAGTCATTTATCATTAACTGATAAATATATAATCCCTTTACACCAGCTATTACAACCCATAAACATATAAGACCTTTATACCTATAACTGATTAATCAAACATTACTTCTGATAAAACCATCAATTACTTTTTCGCCGCTTTGTAGGAATTGACAACTTCTGCACGGCTTTACGCTTGGTTTCCTCTTCTCTCCTATCATACTTAGATGTCACAGCAGGAGAAGAATGCCCCGCAAGCTTTTGAACGGTAGCAATATCGACCCCAGCATCCAACAAATCGGAACAAAACGTCCTTCTAAAATCATGGGGAGAAAAATTATCAACCCCAGCTTTTGAGGCACGCCGATTTAATATCTTTAATATAGAATCCGCACACAAAGGGCGCATCTCAATAATCCCACCCTTCCTCACATGACATAATAGCGGTCCCGGTTTTCTTCCCCGCACATCCAGCCAATCACATACCAAAGTAATTGCATCGTCGGGTAAATAAACCGTTCTATAGGACCCCCTTTTTCCCTTATATATCTCCAACGCCCCAGTATCCGCATCAAAATCTTTTAATTTCAACCGCACCACTTCATTGCGCCTCAACCCCCCACCACGTAAAATTGCAATTAACGCCGCATCCCTTATATCAATAAGACTCTGCTTCTCCTGGAAACAAACATCCATCAAAGCTGCAATTTCCTCCTCACTTAAAGCGCGACCCCTTCTTTTAGTTGGTGGTGTATCAATTGATTCCAAATCTGTTGCACGCACGTAATCTTCAAAATCCATCAACCCCAACTTGTACGCTTCCTTCAAAGTACGCCGCAAAGCACACAGCATTTTTTTCGCCGTCGCCGGTGCAAATTTTTTTTTCAAAACTCCGCGTACAGCCGCCGTATGGGGATATCGTAACTTCGACCAGTCCAAAGAATACGCATCACACTGCTCCTGTGTTAATAGGGACGCAATCGCATTAAGAGCATGACGCATCGTTGAAACTGAACCTTCGCTCAACCCATTTAAGTAAACCAAAGCTGGGTGTAAATTAGCTGGCACAGCCGATTCAAGTTTAAGAGAGGGGGCGCTCTGTTGGGTTGATAGACGCACTTTTATACCTGGAACTGCACTTCTAGCGACAAATCTTATTCTCCCACGCATGGGGTTTAATTCGTGAGCCTAAAACGTCTCCGGCTTGCCATGATGTGAATGTCGCGGTAATAGAGACGATGCTATCGGGAACCGGAGCGAATGGTTTCCATTATTTAGCCGGGTGGTAAAGTTTATCTTTTTCGTTAAATCGCCACGAATACTTACCCCGGTCCCGGTTTTTACTCCACTCTTCAAACTCACTTGCTGAAAGGGTTTCGCGTTTTTCGTGCAGCGTCGGGATATTGACGTTAAGTCTTAGCGCTAGTTTTTGTTCGTCGAGAGCTTCTATTTGAGGTGGCTTTCCGCTTTGGTTGTAGGGATTGCCCGAATTTTTGTATCTTCTGTAATTATTAGATGCACCGAAGTTATTGTTTTGAACGGCGGTTAATGCTCCTTCTAACCTTGCTATTCGGTTATTCAGTGCTTCTAACTTTTCTTCTGTGCGGAAATCTCTGGGGCTATTATCTCGTTCTTGGATGCTACTTCTTAATTGCTGCAACTCTTCTTCTAATTTCTGCAAGCGGACTTCTGTACATGGCTCTATACCTTGTATATTTCCTAGCTCTTGAGTCAAAGCCCGAATTACTATATCTGTGGCGGTTTTACCTGGTTGTGGGGAAGCTGCTTTACGAAGCGCTTGTGCCAATGGTTTGGGCAACCTAAAATTCATTGACTCGCGTTCTACTTGCGTCATGTCTATACATTGAAATATACGATGTATAGTTAGCTTATAACGTGGTGGGTACTGGAAAACGGTTCCGCTGAGGCGGTACTGCGCTCTTCCCATGATGGCTGGAGCTTCGGTTGCGAGCGGAAGAACGTTTCATTATTATTAAAAATCTCCCGAGTTGAATTCGGGAGAGTGTGGAGGTATTCAACTAATTACTTTTTATTGGTTTAACCAAGTTTCTAAATCAGTAACAGAAGTAAAATCTAATAAAGCTTCTCCTAAGCTTTCCAATTGTTCAATTGATAAACTATTAATTCGCTCAATTAATGATGAATCAATTTCTCCAATACGACGATTTAACTGACGTATAATTACACGTTGTTCTCCTTCTTTTCTTCCTTGTTCTCTTCCTTCTTGCTTAGCTCGTTCCTGGTCTTGTTCGTAAAGTGGTTGTAATCTCATAATTAACTCTCTATCCTCTTCTTCTAAATTTTGATTTGCTCTTAGGTTTTCTCTCAAGTTGTAAACTAATTTTAACGTTGCTTGTTGAAAAGGGTTTGATGGTGATAATTCTTGCAACTCCTCGATTGCTTGTTCTTGTACTCTACCCCTACCCAAAAGCCTCAACCACAATGTTTCTATAGTTTTAGGCAGTTGGTGTATTGCTACAATTGCGCTCCGTAAATTATCACCTAAAAAGTAAATTCCAGGGGGAAATCCTTCTTTTTGGTTAACGTTAAAGCCTGACAATACTGTTTGAGATGCTGTGGGAGTTAAAACCCACAATTTGGGTATTTTCTCTTCTTGTAATTTTGTATCATTTGCTTTAGCTTCCCGCCTCATTTTAGCTTTTACTTCTAATACTTTTATGATGCAATCACAGATTTCGTCGGCTGGAGCAGCATTACGAAATGGTTCCAATATTGCTGGATATTCTGTAAATTTTCCTAGTACTCCTAGCAATTCTAAATCATAGGTTTGTTGTGCTGAAGGAGTAAATAAAATATCTATTTCTTTTTTCTCTCCTGACACTTTTTTATCGGGTTCTACTGTTCCATAGTTTTTTAGTAATTCTTCTAAATAGTCCTTGGCAAATTCGTCATGAATAAATCGAGTCATTCAACAGATATTGGTTATAATTTTGAATTGATTTTAGTAATAGTATTTTATCATTTTGTGTGAATAAAATTAAACATTTTGATTGCAGTGTTCTAGATTTTATCTGACAAAGATGTGATAAAAATGTGTTCCCAGAATCCTTGTTTTTGTCGTGGTGTTAGGTATCTATCAA
>CAYMZW010000407.1:0-6552 GCA_964395005.1 uncultured Rivularia sp. | reverse complement strand
AGCCAGCTTAACCATTTAATTTCTGTAGGATGAACGCCTCGAAGTGTTAATACGCCAGCACCTAATACTACTGCCATCACATTAAACATTATCAAGCTACCTGCTACAACCAAAACTGCGCTAGCAGGCATTACCGATTGCAGAACAATAGAAAGCAAACATCCAACCGTAGCCATTAAAACCACTAAAGGAAAACCGACAACCAGCAAGCATACTGCCAGTGTAAAAGTCCATATCAAGAAGCTTTTTATCATTAATAACGAGTAGGTTTTTCCCATATCAGTTGTTTGTGATAAAGCCATTATTTTTCCTCCAAGAGTACAATATATAATTTGAAAATGAGCGATTATTTATCAAATCCCATCGGGATCAACATATTCAACATATTCAACATTCTATAGAAACCAAGTATATAGAAAGTGAATGGGAAAATGAGCATTTATTAAACAAACTTTACAGTTAATATTTCGTAATTATGTTTTAGCTTTTATTTATGAGTTATTTCGTTGATTCGTTTTTATCATCTATCGAAAGGCATACGAGCAATTAGAAACTAAATATTTAATCCTCAACATAAAAGGCTTGAGTTTAGTTTGCTTAACATTTCTTATCAATAAACGTACTGATTCTAATAATTTTAAGTTTTTTTTAATAAATCAGAAGTACAAAAAGAGTTAGGAGTTATGAGTTAGGAGTTAGGAGTTAGGAGTTAGGAGTTAGGAATTTATAATAGCCAATTACCAATTATCAATTCCCTATGCCCTATGCCCTATGCCCAAATCTAATATTTATTAATTTTTTTAATAGAAATAAAAATATTGAAAACAACTGTACTATAACTGTAATATCAAATAAATCTTTTTCAAGTTGCATCTTTAAATATTGATGTCATGCCCAAACGCCTGCTAATTGTGGAATCTCCCGGTAAAGTTAAAAAGCTGAGTAAAATTCTGGGAAGTGAGTGGATTGTTCGCGCTAGTTGCGGCCACATTCGAGAACTCAGCAATGAAGGTGAGGATTCTTTAGGCTTTACTATGGATGGCAATAATGTGCGGTGTCGCTACATTCCGCGCAGTCAGCAAGCGAAGGAAACTATTAGTAAGTTGAAAGCTGCGGCGAAACAAGTTTCGGAAGTTGTTTTAGCCACAGATCCCGATCGAGAAGGGGAAACGATCGCTTGGCATCTTAAGGAAGCTTTGGGATTACGAGAACCCAAACGGGTTGTTTATACGGAGATTACGGAGTCTGCGGTGCGGGCTGCGGTGGCTAAACCTAGAAGGCTTGATGCTAATTTGGTTGGTGCTGGATTGTGTCGAGATTGCTTAGATAAGTTGGTTGGTTATAAGGGTTCTCCGTTAGTTTGGGCTTTGAATAATGGTGCAAAGAGCGTCGGAAGAGTTCAAAGCGCAACTCTACATTTAATATGTCAGCGTGAAAGAGAAATTCTCGCTTTTGTACCCCAAGATTATTGGAGCGTTTGGGTAGATTACGTTGAAGGATTCCGGGCTTTTTACAAGGGAATGGTAAATTCTGCTTCTGATACAGCACATTCTGATAATCAAGAGAATGACGACACGGTAGTTAAGAAGTCAGAAAAAGCCGAATCTACTCGCGTGCTTTCGGAAGCTGAAGCCGAACGTTTGGTAATACAAGCGCGAAATCATCCCCATCAAATTATCCAATATGAAGGAAAAATCAGCAGTCGTCAACCACCTCCACCTTTTATTACTTCTACTTTGCAACAAGCTGCCGGTTCAAGGTTGAAATTTGCCCCTGAAAAAACCATGCAGGTAGCACAAAAGCTGTATGAGGCTGGTTTAATTACTTATATGCGAACGGATTCGGTGATGTTGAGTCCAGAATTTTGCGCTGACGTGCGTAAGTGGTTACAGCAAAACGATCCGCAGAATTTACCGAATAAAACGGCAACATATCGCAGTAAAAAAACGGCTCAGGAAGCTCACGAAGCGATTCGTCCAACTAATGTATTTCGCCCTTCGGTGGAGTTGCGAGTTGAACTTTTACCAGACGAGTTTAATCTATATGTATTGATATGGAAGAGAGCGGTTGCTTCTCAATGTCGTGCAGCTCAACTTCGCAAAACTTTGGTAATTATTAAATCTGGTGAAGTACTTTGGCAAGCGAGGGGACAGATAGTAGAGTTTCTCGGCTATGCGAAATACTGGGCAAATTTGAGCAAAGATACGCTTTTACCTAATTTAGAACAAGGACAAATACTAACTTTAGAAAATGCCGGACACGAGAAGAAACAAACTCAACCACCACCAAGATACAGCGAACCAAAGTTAGTTCAGTTAATGGAACGTAAAGGAATTGGTCGTCCTAGTACTTATTCCCCCACAATTGGCACCTTAAAAAAACGCGGTTACGTGCAGCTAACAAAATCTAATTTACAGCCTACAAATTTGGGATTAGAGGTAGATGACTTTTTACAAAAAGCTTTACCAGATTTATTAAAAACAGAATTTACCGCGCAAATGGAAGATGCCCTCGATAGTATTGCTTGTGGAAAACAACCTTGGCAGAAATATCTTACAAATTGGAATCAAGATTACTTTGCACCAGCTTTAGTAAAAGCGAAAACTGTACCTGTTGCTGCATCGAATGGGAATAAAAATTATCCTGCTTCCGAACGTAAATACGATAAATCCAGAACTCGTTGTCCCGAATGCAACAATCATTTAGCAAAAATCAAGAGCAGCAAAGTTAAAAAGAAATATTTTCTTAAATGTGTCAGCGGTTGTGAAAACGTGGTTTTATTTTGGAGCGATTACGAGAAAAAGTGGCAAGCTCCGCGTTCAAAAGATGATAAAACCGATGTAGCTAAGAAACCTCCAGCAAAAATTACCAAGTATCCCTGCCCAGTATGTAAAAAACCTTTGGAAGAATACGCTTATACAAAAGACGGACAAAAGAAGAGTATGTTACGGTGTTCTGATTCTAAAGCGCGGCAAGAGAAGAAACACAAAGAAGCAGTTTATTTTAATACTGCAAAAGGTTGGTGGAGTCCGAAGTTTGGGAATTTGTGATAATTGTAAATTCCCTGGTTCGCTGGTTCCCAGTCTCTGGCTGGGAATCTAATTACTAGAGGCTCTGCCTCTTAATATACCGCGAGGCAGAGCCTCTTGATATGTATTCCCAGCCGGAGACTGGGAACAAGAAACTCTCTATCTACCCATTCCCTTATTTCCTACTTTCTTCAAATGTTAAGAAACGATACTAAAGGGTTGACTTTTTTTAATTTCCATTTGTTGCTGTAGTCTTTTTTGCCATCTCAATACTCTTTCCCATCTTTGCTGGGGTGAACTCAATTTCTGAGAGAGGATTTTCTCAATTATTGGGCTAAATATAGGTTCAATCTCGTCGAATACTTCTAAAGGGTTTTTTCCGTAAATTGTAGGTATGAATGGAATTTTACCCACAATCGTATCTTGATGTTCCGCTTCAAAAGCTTCAACTTCTGGGAACTGATTGAGACACTTATTCAAAACGTAAACTACGGGAATTCCTAATTCTTCATCGATAGCTCGAATATCTTCGGAAATCGCGATCGCGTCGGGAGTTGCTTCCACTACCACAACTACCACATGGGCACCAATGGGTAAACCAAATCTACCAGCATCTTCACCACCGCCGCAGTCTGCTAATATAATTCCATTTGTAGATAAAGCCAACCAAGATTTTAACGGGTTTAACGTTGCGTGGGAACAACGATTAGAATAAAGTTCTTCCATACGCAAAGCGCTAGTTCCCACAGACATCAGCGCTAGTTTGTCATCAAGAGCTTTTGTATACTTTTGAGTAAAAAAGTCAGGTGGCTCAACTGAAAATTGCTTAACTTCATTGAAGGGAGTACCGTAAAACTCGCGGTAAAGTCGTTTGGAATCTAGTTGCTCAAACTCATAAAAATCCTGTTCGGCTAAAGTTATTTGTGGAAGTTGCTTTAATTCCTCTTCCCCATATCCCAAATAATAACCAGTAAGATAGCGCGAAAGCGACCTATTAGTATCTGCATCCGCTACAATCATTGCTTTATCCAACTTTCTCAAACTCTGGATTAAACCTAATGAAGTAAAAGTCTTACCCGTTCCACCTTTACCCATCAAAGCTATGACAAGTTCTTGATTAGAAGATGCATTAACTGTATTTATAGTCATTGCGATACCTTAATGCTAAAAAAATATTTGTTCTAGCGACAATGATAATCATTCTAAATCATAAAAACAAGTAGTGTCCGGCAAAACAAAACAAATACTAACTATAAGTTTATGTTAGAAAAACTACCTTTGAACAAAGCTTTGCGTATTTTCTTTGCTGTTTTAACTGTATCATTTTATGGCTGTAATAATTCAGATACGAACAATATTACTTCTTATACAACAACTGTAACTACTGCTACAAACTTAGAAAAAAATTTACCTAAAGTAGTTGCAACCACAAGTGTTTTATGCGACTTAACAAAGCAAATAGCAGCAGAAACAATTAATCTTACCTGCTTAACTTCACCAACAATTAACCCAAAAGTTTATCAGCCAACACCAGCAGATCAAGAAGCAATTAATCAAGCAAAAGTAATTATTTTTAACGGCTACAATTTAGAACCTGGATTAGAAAAATTTATACTTTCAAGTAAAAATAAAGCACCTAAATTACCTGTAGCGAAAATTGCGGTACCTTCACCATTAATGAAAACTGTAAACGGCAAAAAAGTAGCCGACCCTTACGTATGGCACAATGCTAAAAATGCTGTCAAAATGGTAGATGTAATCAGTATTAATTTAGCTCGAACAATACCCGAAAATGCCGAATTATATAAGAGTAATACCAAGAAAATCAAAAACCAGCTTTTACAGTTAGATAGTTGGATAAAAACCAGAATTGAAAGTATTCCTCCAAAAAAGCGCACTTTAATCACAACTCATAACGAGATGGCTTATTACGTTCGTGCTTATGGTATGAAACTAGCAGGAACCTTAAGATTTATTAGCCCTAGAGAACAAACATCAGATACCAAAGTTAAACTATTAGCTAAAACATTACAAAAAACTCAAATACCCACAATCTTTGCTCAACCCACAATTAGTCCTGAATTGATCCAAGCTGTAGCTAAAGAAGCACGGGTAAATATATCCCAAAGGCAGCTTTATACCGAAAACCTGGGTTTACCAGGAAGCGAAGCAGACACTTATCAAAAAATGATGAGAGCCAATACACGCACAATATTAGAAGGATTAGAAGGGACTTATTTGATATTTGAATAGTTAGTGGATAGTTGTTAGTGGATAGTTGTTAGTTGTTAGTTGTTATTTTATTTTTTGCCCCTTGATCTTGAATTGATAATTGATAATTGTTAATTGATAACTGATTATGATTTGCGAATTATGCGTTCAGCTTGCTGTCTATATCGCGATTTGGAGAAGTTGACGGTTCATCATCTGATTCCCAAACATAAAAATGGTAAACACGGCCCCAGAATTAATATCTGTTCTGCTTGCCATAAACAAGTTCATAGGCTGTACGATAATAATCGTTTGGCAAAGGAATTAAATACTGCTGATTTGCTTAAAGATGAACCGCAAATGCAGAAGTTCTTGAAATGGGTGAAGAAGCAGAAAACCGATCGCAAAGTTAAGGTACGAGGGAAGAGAAAGTGATGGGATTTTAGATTTTGGATTTTGGATTTTGGATTAGATATTTTTAGATTATGTGTTTAGGTTAACCGGCGGTTGAAACCACGCGCCATTTGCTACAACGGAGGAAACCTCCGCAACGCAATGGCTTGTCTACACAGACAAAACCTGCCTACGCAGGTTAATAAGATAGAGTCCACGGAGGTGGACTTTGCTTATGTAGAAGCGGTTTCAACCGCCGGATAATCATAAAATAATATTTAACTCTCAACTCCTAACTTCTAATTCTTAACTTTCCTCACCATCCCCAACTACCGGGAATTCCTTTAAATGGCCCGACTACATCTTTAGTTATCCAACCACCGTAAAAGTTTCCCGGTTGCGGTTCGACTTTTTCACCATCCACGTAACAAGCATCCATTGGATGAGCATAGAAAGTTACATAGTCTTTGAGAGGTAAAAATGTTTCTGTGGGATTGGTATAAAACCAGGCTACATTTTGTGCTTCTTTGTCGCCGACTTTAATGGTGTAATAATTAGCAATCCCTTTCCACTCGCAAACGCTAGAATGCGGTGTTTTAATTAAATATTCCATTTTGATGTCTTCGGGGGGAATATAGTAACTGGGAGGATGACTGGTTTCTATTACGCGCTTGGCTCTTTTAGTGTCTGCAATGGTTTCGCCGTTGAAGATAATTTGTATGTGTTTATCGGTATCTTGTAATACAGCAGGACGAGGAAAATCCCATACTGATTCTTGTCCTGGTTCTGGCTGTATCGGTTTTGGTCTGCTAAACATTTTATACTTGGGAATTGGGCATAGGGAATTGGGCATTGGGCATTGGGATTTTTTCCATGCTTAATACAATGCTAAAAATAATTGTAGTAAAAAATGAGTACT
>CAYMZW010000406.1:0-6561 GCA_964395005.1 uncultured Rivularia sp. | reverse complement strand
ATTCCCCATGCCCAATGCCCCATTCCTAATTCCCATGACTAAAGAAATGCGCCGCGACTTCGACAACCGCGAAGACTTGATAACTTACCTCAAACAAGAATTTCCCGAAGCAGCTAAACGAGACGAAAACATCAGCGAAACCATAGGTGGACGAAAAGCCGCTGAGAAAGCATTACAAAAAGTAGATCCGAAAAAATACGGTAAAACACGTAATTTTTTAACCGGCGGAGTTACCAGACTTTCCGCTTATCTCCGTTATGGCGTACTGAGTTTGGCAGAAGTACGAGACTTCGCCTTAAATAGAGCTAGCAACGACAACGACGCGACAAAGTTAGTTAACGAATTGGGTTGGCGCGACTATTGGCAAAGGCTTTATGTAAAACTCGGCGATAAAATTTGGGAAGATAGAGAAGAATACAAAACGGGTTACGGTGTCGCCGAATATGCATCGGAATTTCCAGAAGATATCGAAAAAGGTACAACCGGATTAGTTTGCATCGATAACTTTAGTCAAGAATTGCGCGAAACTGGTTATTTACACAATCACACTCGGATGTGGATAGCAGCTTATATAGTGCATTGGCGCAAGATTCGCTGGCAAGCAGGAGCAAAATGGTTTTTAGAGCATTTATTAGATGGAGATCCAGCTTCTAATAATATGTCATGGCAATGGGTAGCAAGTACCTTTAGCCATAAACCTTATTTCTTCAACCGTCAGAATTTAGAACGTTATACCGACGGTGTTTATTGTAAGCAATGTCCTTTATATGGAAGTTGTGATTTTGAAGGAAGTTATGAAGAATTAGAAGAGAAATTATTTCCTAAAAAAGAGTTTAGTAATAAGCCCAATAGTCAAAGTTATCAGAAAGGGAAGAGGAGAAAAGGTTAAAGGTCAAAGGTAATATATTGTAGGTTGGGTTAGGCGCACGAAGATATTGAGATTTTACGACAAATTAAAAAGCGCCGTAACCCAACATTGCGTTATCGGTGTTTTAGAAAATCTTGCATTAATTCACTCTGCAAAAAGCCATTTTATAAAGATGTAATAGACAAAATCATCACAATAGTGGCAAATATGAGTAAATTCAACTAATTTTATCAGGAATATTAAGGTTAAATGTTGTAACAATAGTAATGTATGTACTAAATGAATCTACTTAGCCTAAATGACCTCACATAGCCAATTCGATGTTTTCCTTTGTCATAACAGTAAGGATAAGTCAGAGGTAAAACAAATAGGAGAACAATTGAAACAGCAAGGACTTAAACCTTGGTTAGATGAATGGGAATTTCGTCCAGGTCTTCCCTGGCAACGTGAATTGGCAAGACAAATTGAACACATAAAATCTGCTGCGGTCTTTGTCGGTAGTAGCGGTTTTGGTCCTTGGCAAGAGCATGAGCTAGATGCTTTTCTACGTGAATTTGTTAAAAGGCAATGTCCGGTAATTCCTGTATTACTTCCTACCGCACCTCAACAGCCACAATTACCAATTTTCCTTAGTGGTTATATGTGGGTGGATTTTCGACAGCAACAACCGGAGCCGATGGGACAATTAATTTGGGGAATTACGGGAATAAAGCCAGAACTTAACCAAATCAATCAAATAATAGAAGTACAAATAAAACAAGAAAATGACTTAAAAATAGAAGAAAAAATAAATTACCAATTACTAGAGGACTTACTTAGTAAAGAAAGATTCCGAGAAGCTGATGAGGAAACTAAAAATATATTACTTTTCTCATTAGAGAAAAAAATTGATGAAGGATTAGGTGTAAAGGAAATTAGAAGCTTATCATCTGATATTCTATTGACAATTGATCAACTATGGATGAGATATAGTAATCAAAAATTTGGATTCAGTAAACAAAGAAGCATTTGGCAAAATTTACTATCACCACAGAAAGCATTTATCAGTAAATTTTCTTTTTTTAACAAGAATAAATCTAATAACAGTGATAAAGATAATTGGTATCAATTTGCCACGCATATAGGCTGGTATCACACTAACCCTAGAACAAGCAGAAAAGAATGGATTCCTTATACATTTCTTGATTTCAGTCTTAATGCACCTGAAGGATGTTTTCCATATTTCCGTAATTGGTGGGAGGTTATGGGTTTTGCTCAACACGATCCTGGACGTTGTATTGCTTTGATGGAACAGATAGACAAATTTTATAATCTAAGTAATTGAGAAAACTTTACGTTAGATAAATTTTAATTTCCCCACAAAGTAATTTCATTTAGCAGGAATGACTTCACAAAACCAATTCGATGTTTTCCTTTGTCACAATAGTAAGGATAAGTCAGAAGTAAAACAAATAGGACAACAATTGAAACAGCAAGGACTTAAACCTTGGTTAGATGAATGGGAATTTCGTCCTGGTTTACCTTGGCAACGTGAATTAGAAAGACAAATTGGACACATTAAATCTGCGGCGGTTTTCATTGGTAGTAGCGGTTTTGGGCCTTGGCAAGAGCATGAGTTAGATGCTTTTCTGCGTCAGTTTGTTAAAAGGCAATGTCCGGTGATTCCTGTATTACTTCCTACCGCACCTCAGCAGCCACAATTACCAATTTTCCTTAGTGGTTATATGTGGGTAGATTTTCGGCAGCTACAACCGGAACCAATGGGACAATTAATTTGGGGGATTACGGGGATAAAACCACAATCTTATCAAGATCCTCTAAATACACCAACAGAAAAAGAATATAAACCTATACCACTAAAAATACTTAAGCCACCAATATCAGAAGATGACTTAAGCTCAGAAAAAGGAGTTGATTACACCCGATTGCGGGATTTGCTCAAAGCAGAAGAATGGAAGGAAGCTGACAACGAAACTGTCACAGTTATGCTGAAAGCTGCGGATAGAGAAAAAGAAGGCTGGTTATATTACGATTCCATTGAACAATTTCCTTACACTGACTTACAAACTATTGACCAACTTTGGGTAAAATATAGCAATGGTCATTTTGGCTTTAGCGTGCAAAAGGGTATTTGGGAAAGCGTCGGTTATGACTACGAAAAATTTGGCGATCGCGTTGGTTGGCGTAAAGGAATGTTTTTCGACAGAAAATGGCTTTTACACTCTGAACTAACTTTCTCCCTAGATGCTCCGAAGGGCCACCTCCCGATGAAGGAATCTCTTTTAGAGATTAGTAATGCGTGGGAATTAGTTAGTTTTGCATGGGTTCACAGGAACTTGATCTATAAAGACTTTGGTAAACAAGTTGCTGAGATGAGGGTGATTCTCTTCTCTCGCGTCGAGACTTGTAAACTTTAATATATAAAGCCTACGACATTTTCTAAATATTTGTAAATAAATCATTTTCCACTAAGCTTTGCGGGTTCTGGCTTTCCGATACCTGGCACTGAAGGATCATCGAAATTCGCTTCAATAAACTTTTTCACAACTTCCTCTACTTTTATGCTTGTTACACTTTTTGCTTATCCTGAAGTAAAGCTTAAAAGTGTAACAAGCATAATTTTTGATAGCATGATAACCGTGTCATCATGCTAATTATGATATTATCATTTAAGAACCAAGGAACCGAAGACATCTTTGATGGTAATGACTCAAAGCAAGCTCGAAAGCAATGTCCTATATCTTGTTGGGAAATTGCACGTAGAAAATTAGATCAACTAAATGCGGCATCGTCGTTAGATGACATTAAAGTTCCACCAGGGAACAGGTTAGAAGCATTAAAAGGCGATCGCCAAGGTCAGTACAGTATTCGGATTAATAACCAATATCGAATTTGCTTTATATGGACACTGCAAGATGCATCGGAAGTTGAAATAGTCGATTACCATTAGGAAGCAAAAACTGATGAAAATTCCAAAATATAGACCCCCAACCCATCCCGGTACTTTACTACTAAAAGATTTTCTCGAACCAATGGGAATAACCCAACGACAACTAGCAGATGCACTTCATGTTCCCTATCAGCGAATAAATGAACTCGTAAATCAAAAGCGAGGTATCACACCTAGTACAGCAATTCGATTATCAAAATTCTTTGGAAATAGCTGCAACTTTTGGTTAAACCTCCAACAAAATTGGGATTTGTACCACGTTTTGAAGGAAGAAGAAGATGAAATAAAAACTATTTTTCAATTCAAAAATTGATAATTGTTGCTAATTTTACCGACAAGATATTAGTACTAAAGTCCCACCACAAAACGACCAACAATGAAATCCCTATATTCTTTTCGGAATTAATTATGTGTAATTATGTAGAAATATAGATAAGCCTATAATAGCAACCCAACAACCTAACAAAGCGACAATGACTGCACGATTCGATGTTTTCCTTTGTCACAATAGCAAGGATAAGCCAGAGGTAAGAAAAATAAAAGATAAATTGCAAGCGGAAGGAGTGCAATGTTTTTTAGATGAATCTTATTTAATTGGCGGTGAACAATGGAAATCTGAGATATCTCGTGCAATAAGGAACAGTAGATCTGTTGCGATTTTTGTCGGTCGTAACAGTTTGGGAAGATATCAAAAGAAAGAAATTAAATCTTTAGAAGGAAGGACTACATTTGATAATCTTAAAGTAATTCCTGTATTACTTGATACTGCGAACCAAAAAAGCATCGAAATTTTTCACTCACATGATGTAGATTGGATTTGGGATAACCATTATGTGGATTTAGATCGAGATCCAATAGAAAACTTAATTCGGGCGATAATGGGTGAAAATTTTCAACAGCTTCAAACGCCAGTAAAATCGTATCCCATTCACAGTCGATCAAAAAGAAGTACAGAAGTTGCAGAAATGATAGCGATTTTTCTTAGTGTTGTCTTTATTGTAATATTCTTTATTGGGGTGGCTGTTGCATTATGGGTGGTTTTGGTGGGTTGATGTTTTTCTTTTGTGTTGTTTGTTCGGGTTGTTTGTGTTTGTGGATGTGGGTGCGGTGGTTGTGATAAACAGTAACATCTAAGCCTTAGAGGGTGTTTATAAATAAAAAATAAAGGCAATCGTGATTGTTTCCCAGGACACTTATTGTAAAAGAAGCAGTAACCCTGTAGTAAGTAGGGTGCAATGAGTCGAAAACCTTACCCCACAGATATCTCGGATGTCGAATGGGATTTAATAAAACCCATGATTGCAACAGAACGTAAGCATAAACGTGGGAAAAAACGTGAAGTAGATATGCGCGAAGTCTTAAATGCGATTTTTTACATTTTACGTGCGGGTTGTTCTTGGAGGATGATGCCTCACGATTTACCACCGTGGCAAACGGTATATTCGTATTTTCGACGTTGGGAACGTAAAGGAGTATGGCAAAATATTCATTCAATACTGCGATCGCAGTTACGTCAAATGGAGGGAAGAGATTTAGAGCCATCGGCTGGAGTTATAGACTCTCAAACAGTTAAAACAACTGAGAAAGGAGGGGTCAAGGGCTACGATGCTGGAAAAAAGATTAATGGTCGTAAACGCCATATCTTGGTCGATACTATGGGTTTAATTTTGGTTGTTGTGGTACACGCAGCTTCGATTCAAGATCGTGATGGAGCTAAACTTGTATTTGATAAAATCCGTAATTTATTCCCAAAACTACATCTAGTTTGGGCTTCGGCTGGGTATGCTGGCTTGTTGATTGATTGGGTTAGACATTTTATTGGTTGTGGACTAGAAATCATCAGGCGTTGTGACCATAAGACTGGTTTTAAAGTATTACCCAGACGTTGGGTAGTAGAGCGTACTTTCGCATGGCTGGGTCGTTATCGACGCTTAAGTAAGGATTACGAATATCTTCCTCAAACAAGCGAAACCATGATATACGCTGCGATGACCCATTTAATGTTAGGTCGATTAGCCCGAAAAAATCATTTTTCCACTGCTTAATATTTATTTTATAAACACCCTCTTAGAGAAATTTATAAAGATTTATTACACAAGCCATTACCACGGAAGAATCAACATCATAGAAATCCGATACCTGGCACCGGGGGACGATAGCGATTCGCTTCAATAAACTTCTTTGCTGCTTCCTCTACTTCTGTGCTGTCCGTGAGTTTTTGCTTGTCCCAAGGTAAAGTCATCTGTCCGGGGGATGACTTTTTAGGCTTACCTTTTATCTTCATTCCTGCGAGTAAGCGACTTCCCCAATAGTTCTTTTTCTCTGGTTTGGATTTTGGTCGATATTTTTTACAAAAACCGCGATATTTCCTAGCACATTCTTCTAAATTATTTCCCAAAGATAAAAAAGCTGGGTGCCATTGGGTAATGCCATCATCGCTTAATCTGTCATGGATACCATAATTACTAAAGTCATAAAAGAATCCCTGCTGCATTTGAGCGGCTTTGGGATTGGCATGGATATATCGTAAAGTATTTAAGGCTCTGCGTTTGTCTGTATTTGCAAAACCCGTACTGTGATAATACTGCTCGGTTAAGAGGAGATCCTCCCTAACCCTCCTTAAAAAGGAGGGAACTAAGCCCCCAAATTAGCGGGGGTTTGGGGGATCTAGCGATTGTGCTCAATTCCTTATTTCGGGGAGAACGAGCCATGAAATAATTTGAAATAATAAGATTAAAATTGT
>CAYMZW010000405.1:0-6566 GCA_964395005.1 uncultured Rivularia sp. | reverse complement strand
ATTTTTGGAGCATAATTTAGTTCTACTTGAGTAATTACATGCGAAATCCAGTGTCCCCACGCCACTCTAACCAACAACCTGACAATTCCTGGTTTTTTGAATTAGGTAAAACAATCGGATTAAGCATCGTGCTTGCTCTTTCGATTCGCACCTTCGTTGCTGAAGCTCGATGGATTCCTTCTGGCTCGATGGAACCCACTTTGCACGGTACTCCAAATCAGTGGGAGGCAGACAAAATAATTGTTGATAAGTTAAGTTATAACTTTTCTGTTCCTCAGCGGGGAGATGTTGTAGTCTTTTCTCCTACAGAAGAACTACAAAAAGAGCAATTTCAGGATGCTTTTATTAAGCGGATAATTGGTTTACCTGGAGACAAGGTACAGTTAAAAGATGGCAAAGTATATATAAACGATCGGCAACTAAAAGAAGAAAAATACCTTGGTGGCGTACAAAATACATCGGTTGATGTTTGTACTTCAGCACCCGTACAGCCATTTCTATCTAAAACTCAGACTATTCCACCAAATTCCTATTTAGTATTAGGAGATAATCGCGGGAGTAGCTATGATAGCCGTTGTTGGGGTGTTGTACCTCGCGAAAATATCATTGGTAAAGCAGTACTTCGTTTTTGGCCTCTAAATAAAGTCGGTGGAATTGATGAAACGCCGCTTTATGATAACCAAGAAGCATCTCAAGAGAAAAATCAAGTTAAGTAAATAACTATATAAACATATATTGCTGCCTTTTTTCGTGCAATTATTTAGCATGAAAGGCAGCTAATTTTTTGCAAAAATCTGTATATATTAAGTGAAAAAAATTGCTTTTAAAGCGGATAAGTCATCTATGAACAACGTAAAAGTTGTTGATTTATAACCGTATCAACTTATTTTGATATAAACTATTTTTTATATTCCTATAAATAAAATATCTATTCTTGGTGTGAGGCTATAAACAAATGTTAAGTAACAAAGCCAATATTGCTCTTAACTTATTTGTAGTTTGGCATACATTATAGATATTATTAATGTGGATAAGACTATATAAAAACAAATTAAGTATATAAGTATACTCTGGGTGAAAAATGTTTATATTAATTACTTTTAAATTGTTTAATACATTAGTACTAAATGGTGTTAGCGAAGCCGATTATAATTTCCATACATTGCAATGCAAATAGCATCTTTCAAAGTTATAACAGGTATTTAAATGGCTTTATTAGTAAGAAATATGAAATTAAAATTTGTCAAGAGCAAAGGATGATTAAAATTTAGGAATTTAGCTTTTAATGATAGTTTAAATAAATTATGGAATTGACTCCAAATAATGCAGGTAATGGCTCGTCAGACACTAGTAATCAAGATATTTTAATCATTGACGATACAGCAGATAATCTCCGAATTTTATCTTCAATTCTAGCTAGAGTCGGGTATCAAGTTCGTAAAGCATTAAACTGGCAGATGGCTTTTACTGCTTGCCAAACTCAATTACCAGATTTAATTTTACTCGATATTATGATGCCGGAAGTAGACGGTTATGAGGTTTGCGGGCGTTTAAAAAAAGATAAAGCAACTGCCGATATACCAATTATTTTTATCAGCGCATTAGACGATGTTTTCGATAAAGTTAAAGCATTTAAAATAGGAGGAGTGGATTATATTACTAAACCATTTGAATTTGCAGAAGTGATCGCAAGAGTGCAAAATCATCTTGAGTTAAGAAATGCCCGATTAGAAATTTTAAAGCTTAACAATAGGCTTGAAGAAAGAGTTAAGCAGCGTACCTTAGAACTTGAAAATACTCTACAAAAACTAAAAATAGAAATTAATTCTCGGCAAGAGTTGCAAACTAAACTACTTGAAAGTGCTTTGCGCGATGCTTTAACTAACTTACCGAATAGAGTACTTTTTATTAATCGATTAGAACAAGCATTAAATCGCGCTAAATCAGAGCCTGATTATCACTTTGCCATACTTTTTATAGACTGCGATCGCTTCAAAATTGTTAATGATTCTTTAGGACATTTAATAGGAGATAAATTGCTGATTGCTATCGCCAAACGCTTGCAAACTTCTTTATCACCATTTGATACTTTAGCAAGGTTGGGCGGCGATGAATTTGGCATTATTTTAGAGAATGTTTCGGATATCAATATGGTAACTTCCATTGCTCAGTGTATCCTTAATTCTCTAAGTCAACATTTTAATGTGTCTAGATACCAGATATTTGTAAATGTCAGTATAGGAATAAATTGGGGTAATACTAATTATGAAAAGCCAGAATATCTGCTCCGAGATGCCGATACAGCGATGTATCGTGCAAAAGCATTAGGCGGGGGAAGATTCCATGTTTTCGATCCTCAGATGCATCAAGAAGCTATCCAAGTTTTAGAACTAGAAAACGATTTAAGAAGAGCGATAGAAAAGCAAGAATTAATTGTTTACTATCAGCCTATAATATCTTTAAATACGGGTAAGATTATTGGATTTGAAGCACTTGTTCGCTGGCAACACCCGCTCAAAGGTTTAATTTTACCGACGGAATTTATACCACTGGCAGAAGAAACAGGTTTAATTCATACAATAGATACCTGGGTATTAAAAACAGCTTGCAATCAACTACGTATTTGGCAAAATCATCCGGTAGTTCCAAAACCTTTACATATCAGTGTCAACCTGAGTGCAAAATTATTTTTACAGCCAAACTTTCTTACTCAAATTGACCAAATTATTTACGAAACGAAAATTAATCCTGCTTTCTTAGATTTAGAAATCACAGAAAGTGTAATCATGGAAAATAACGTGGATGTAAAGACAACTCTTCAAGAACTTAAACAGAGAAATATTAGGTTAACGATGGATGATTTTGGTACTGGTTATTCTTCTTTAAGCTATTTACATAACTTTCCCTTAAATACTCTCAAAATAGATAAATCGTTTTTAAGTTTAATGCAGGAAAACCATGAAAATATGGGTTTGGTTCCAGCAATGATCGGTATAGCTCATTCTATGGGGATGAAAGCTATTGCTGAAGGAGTTGAAACTTCCGAACAATTATCGCAGATCCGAGACTTAAACTGTAATTTTGCTCAAGGTAATTTATTTTCTATACCAATGGAGCCACAGCTAATGCTAGATTTGATGTTGAGTACTCCTCAATGGTAAATAAATAGGTAAATAAGTCGGCACAAATAAAACTAACGGCGGTAACATTCGGGTAAATTAGCATCAAAGCTTTGTCCCTACTGCCTGCTCCCGACTCCCTACTCCCTTGTCCCGATTAAGATTTGGCTACGCCGACCTACTTAAATGCAGTTACGACTAATGAAAAATAAGTTTGTGATCTAATATACTTATAAAATAGGATAAATAGGAAGTATATATGTACAGTAGCAAATATTACATAATCCTATTATGCAGGTTCTATAGACTGATGAAGTCTTAACTCAGGCTTAAAGTAAAATCTAAAATCAAGGTTAATTTTGTCAGTATAGCTACTGTGATTATATTTTTTCAAAAGATTAAGTTTTAAAAGTTATTAATGTTGTCATAAAACTAATAATTTTTTGCTTTAGTTTATTTATTAGATTTACTTAACAGTCCAAAAAAAGAATATCTGATTTAAGGAATCTTAATGATGCTACTGCATTGGTAATATAAATCAACAGTATCAATCCTATCTTTACAATTATCTTTGTCACCTTTGTCAAGTGAATAATAGTTGCTTTTTAACTATACAAGTAATACATTGCATAGCTATTTATAGTAACAGATAAAAAAATATAAAATAAGAAGGCAGTAAAATTATAACCTATAAAACTATGTGTTATCTCGGAATATAAAAAATAAAATATGTAATATATTGAATTATTTATCGATCAAAATATTTAGGAAAATGCTTTCGTAAGTGTATTTTTAGGTAACAAATGTACTCTCATATAAACAATAAATTAAATATATTAGTAGTCGATGATACTCCAGATAATTTGCGTCTTTTGTCGGCAATGTTAACTACACAAGGCTACGAAGTTCGCAAAGCTTTAAACGGTAAAATGGCATTAAATGCTTGTAAAATTAATCTACCAGATTTAATTTTACTTGATATTAATATGCCAGATATGGATGGCTATGAAGTTTGTCAACAATTAAAAGCTGACGAAACAACTAAAGTCGTTCCAGTAATATTTATTAGCGCACTAGATGACGTTTTAGATAAAGTTAAAGCTTTTGATGTAGGAGCCTCAGATTATATAACCAAACCTTTCCATACAGCAGAAGTAATATCAAGAATAGAAAATCAAATTGATTTACGTTCTTTACAGGTTCAACTCCATAAAAAAAATATTTACTTACAAAAAACTTTAGAAGATTTGAAAGCAGCACAAATGCAGCAGATTCAAAATGAAAAAATGGTTGCTCTAGGACATTTAGTCGCAGGTGTTGCTCATGAAGTAAATAATCCTGTTAGCTTCATTTACGGTAATTTGGAATATGTTGGCGATTATGTTCGGGATTTAATTAATTTAGTTGAAGCGTATCAGCAGGAATATCCAAATTCTACTAAGAGCATTCAGAAAATAGAACAAGAGATAGACCTCGATTTCTTGATAAATGATTCGCAATTGCTAATGGATGCTATGTACAGAGGAGCAGAGCGCATACGTTCAATTGTACTAGCTTTACAAAACTTTTCCAGGCATGACGAAGCCTCTTACAAGCGAGTGAATATTCATCAAGGCATAGAAAGTACTTTGCTAATGTTGCAGCATCGACTTAGAAAAACGAATTATCGCCCTTGTATTGAGATAATCAAAAAATACGATGATTTACCGCCAATCTCCTGTTATCCAAGCGAACTAAATCAAGTTTTTTTGCATTTATTAAATAATGCCGTTGATGCAATAGATTCTCAAGCAGAAAAATTTCAAGCAAAAAAGGTAGAGGGTTTTACGGCAGCTTATACTATTTGTATTAATACTCGATCGATCGATCGCCATAATGGTGTCAGAATTTGCATAGCAGATAATGGCATGGGAATACCAGAGAAAATTCGCTCTTTGATTTTCGATCCTTTCTTCACTACAAAGCCTGTAGGTAAAGGCAGTGGATTGGGATTATCTATTTGCTACCAAATTATAGTACAAAAGCATTGTGGGAAAATTATTTGTAATTCGACTCCTGGAAATGGAACAGAATTTATTATTGAAATTCCTGCTTCAGTAAAATAAGCATTTACATACTTCCTCAAAAAAACGTTGCGAAATTTTTGAGTTGCAACCAAATTGAGAATTTACATCATTTACATCAACAATTTCTCCAGTCCCGTAGCATAATAGAAGTGTGACCGATCTATTTAACCCACTACTATCGCTCAAAGAAAGACGCTGGTTCAAGTTGATTTGTGGAGCCAGCTTCCAACATCTGCCTGCGGTTAGAAGTTTAACATTAGCTTATGCGCTAGCAGGGGCTGACTGCATAGATGTAGCTGCCGATCCAGCCGTTATTGTTGCCGCTCAAGAAGGGTTGCAAGCTGCTGCGAGTTTGGCTGCTGCTGCTGCCGAACAAGGTTTTACCTATCAAGGAAGACCTTTATTAATGGTTAGCTTAAACGATGGCGAAGATCCTCACTTCCGCAAAGCGCAATTTGATTCTACTCAATGCCCATCTGAATGCTCTCGGCCATGCGAACGCATTTGCCCCGCACAAGCTATTACTTTTGATAGTATCAAATATAACCATTATGGCGTTCTGTCGGATAAGTGCTATGGCTGCGGTCGTTGCCTTCCAATATGCCCGTATGATAAAATAGAAACGGTATCTTATGCAACAGCTAATGGAGCAATCGCACCTTTGATACTGAAATCTGGAGTAGATGCTGTAGAAATTCATACGACTGTCGGGCGTTTGGCAGAATTTAAGAAATTGTGGCAGACAATTTCGCCCTATGTTGAGCATTTAAAGTTATTAGCCATTAGTTGTCCTGATGGTGAAGGGATGATTGACTATCTGCATAGTTTGTATGATGCGATCGCCCCGCTTAACTGCGTAAATATATGGCAAACCGACGGCAGATCGATGAGCGGTGATATTGGCTCGGGCACTACATTAGCTGCTGTTAAATTAGGTGACAAAGTATTGAAAGCAAATATACCAGGATATGTGCAGTTGGCAGGTGGTACTAATAGTTACACCGTGCCCAAATTGAAGGCTATGGGATTGTTGAATCAATTAACCAAACAAATAAATGGAAATATGAGAGAGAATAATCATAACTCTCATACTTCTGGTTTGGGAACTGAAGCATCCATTGCCGGTGTTGCTTATGGTAGCTATGCCCGAAAGCTGCTTTCACCAGTTTTGGAACAATTGGAAGAAAAGGAGGTGAATGTTAAGGATGTCAAAGTAACTGCTCGAAAGCTTGAAGAAGAACCCACATTGCTTTGGCAAGCCGTATCGCTTGCACACGAGTTAGTTTCTCAACTCAAAGATTAACGACGGTTGAGCTGAGCGGCTCATCGTCCCCTATCTCTAAAAACGTCACCATAAAAAGCATGACGATTACAGACGATC
>CAYMZW010000404.1:0-6590 GCA_964395005.1 uncultured Rivularia sp. | reverse complement strand
TTGGTTAATTGTAGTTTGGCGTTCTTTTTCAATATTTTCGGCAATGTTTATTCATGGTAGCTACAGCCAAATTGTAGGTAATTTAATATTTTTATGGGTTTTCGGCAATACTTTAGAAAAAATTCTTGGTAGCGGACGCTTTTTATTATTCTATCTATTTTGCGGGTTTTTGACTGGGATAGTCCAAATCATTGCCCAGCCGAGTTTAGCGGTACCTTTGATTGGTGCTAACGGTGCGATCGCATCTGTTTTGGGAGCATATATTTATAAGTTCCCCAAAGTAAAAATTGATTCTATTTTACCGTTGGTAATTTTGTATATTCCCATCGAACTTCCGGCTTTTTTCTATTGTTTTTGGTGGTTTGTCCAACAGTTATTTTACGGTATTGGTAGCTTAAATGTTCCCGGTGGTGTCAATCCAGTTGGTACGGGTTATTTAGCACACGGTATGGGTTTGTTGATTGGTGTGGCTTGGATGGTGGTGATGAAGCTTTGATATCCGGGGTTGTAAACCCCCAACTAAGTAATTCATAGGCAGTAGGCAGTGGGCAGTAGGCAGTAGTGACTCACCCTTATTCATAGTGAGACTCACCACACGCGACCCGGGAATGAAAAAATGACGTTTTATACCTCGCTGCAAGCAGCCTCCGTATAATTATTGATTTTTACTGAGACTTAAGATAGGAACGCGCATTTTAAATTAATACTTTTTACCCACTGCCGACTGCCTTTTTTTGTAAGCAAATTTAATTGTATATTTACCCTATAGTTATATAGCTGTTCGCCGTTGCCCCCAACCCTATTCCCTATGCAAACGAAATGTTAAATTAATCATATTGAACAGCTTTTAACTAAAAAAATAAGGGATATAAAACATACAGTGGAAAAATTAAAAAGTTTATTGTCAATGGCTCTTGATGAACTTACCGAATACAGCACCGATGCCCGCAAAATTGAAAAATTGCGACGGAAGATTTGCTTAGCTGTACCAATGGTAGAGCAGCGAAAACTAAAAGAAGAATTATTGACTCAAATGCCGTCTGGTGAAATAAATAAAATTATCGAAGAGCAGCGTCAAACAGTAGCTTTGCCGTTTTGGGGAATTGGTGGCTTAGGTTTGTTACTTGGAATTTCACTTCATCAACCCATCGGCTTGTTGGCTGCTATCGGTGGTACTTTTGCTGCGATCAAAATTCAGAAATTAGGTTGGGAGATGCAAGCCAAACGTCTTTTATTGCAAACACTTGAAGATATCGAAGTTCGTGTTAATAACTAAAATATTGGTAACGCGATCGCAATGGCTATTAGAGGATGTTTTTAAATAATTATTATATACTCTGCCTGGCGACTGTAAGTCGCGCGCCACTTGCTACAACGGTCGTGTTCCTCCCTTCGGGTTCAGTAGTTGTTCATGGGGGAAACCCCCAAGACCACACTACTTCACCGCAACGCAGTGGCTTGGCTACACGAACAAAACCCACCTCCGTGGGTTGTATATATACTAGTCCACGCAGGTGGACTTTGCTTGTGTAGCAGCGGTTTTAACCGCCGGATATTTTCAAAATATCCTCTTACACAACTCATCTTGATATACAAAAAAAAGCCCCTCATAACGAGAGACTTGATAATTTATCGAAGAAAATTTTAATTAGCTTAGATTAATCAAAATTAACCTGGTGCATTAATCACTACAGCTAAAGCTCCGGCTGCTGCGGAAGCAACACCAGATACAACCGCTGTCGCCAGTAACCAAGTAGCTGCCGATGCTGCTGCTTTACGAGTTTCTTCGGCTTGCTTCTGGGCTTGGTATTTAACTTCTTCCAAGCGTCGCTGTGCTTCTTCCTGGATTCTTTCTGCTCTTCTTAATACGCTGTTGCGTGCATTCTCGATTTGATCGATAACTTTGTTTGCATCTGATTCGGAAATGTCATCGCGAGAACTCATTAACGCTACATAAGTATCGCGATTGAATGATGATAATCTACCGCGTAAAGCATCAAATCCCGCTTGTGGATCGTAAAACAATTGGCGAACATCGCGCTTGATGCCATCGTAGTTTAGTTCCGGACGTTCCAAGGAGTTGAGGTAGTAGCGAATTCTTTCAAATACTCCATCTATTGTATCTTGAATTCGACGCTCGATTCCTCGAACTTGAGCTACAAATTGTTCGCGTACCGACATAATGTTATCGGCAATTTGCTCCGCTTCCTGGTTGCTCATGTCTCCACGAATCTTCAGCAAAGCCACAATGGTAGAACGATCGAAGTGAGAAAGGCGATCGCCTAAGCTTTGCATTCCCACTCGCGGATCGTTAATTAGCAGATTTAAGTCGCGCTTGATACCTTCTGGATTGAGTTCCTGTTTGCCAGTTTGACGAAGATATTCTTCTAAGTTTGTTTGGAAGTCTGTGACTTGTTGTTGAGTGCGACTAGCCAAACGACGCGGTGTACGAATGAATTGACGAATTGATGATTGTAGCGAGTCGATTACTTGGTTGACTTGATCTTCGCTCATATCTTGACGCTGACTCAGTAGTTTTACTAATGTGTCTCTATCAACTTGCGACAATCTGCGGCGTAATGCAACGGCACCTTCTTGGGGATTTTCAAACAGTTTATTAAAGTCTCGCTGAATTCCTTCGGGGTTAAGTTCCGATTTACCAGTGTTTCGCAAGTAATCTGCAATGGTACTGGTTACGTCATCGTACTGCGCTTTGGCTTTATCTACAATTTTTCCGGGAGCATAACGAACGCTATTCCAGGATTGTTCTACAGTGTCAATGGTTTCGTTGATTTGATCTTCGCTTAAATCTTGACGCTGATTGAGCAGTTGTACTAAAGTGTCGCGGTCAAAACGCGCCAATCTAGCTCGAATTGCTGATGTTCCCGCTTGGGGATCTTCCAACAAAGTTTTTAATTCACCACGAATTGCATCGGGGTTGAGTTGTTCTTTACCCGTATTACGAAGATGTTGTTCTAAATTCAACCACAGGCTTTCTGCTTGATACTGAGCTTGCTCTGCAAGTCCTTTGGACTCAATCAAAGCTTGATCGCGCTGTTTCTCCAATTCATCAAGAATCGGGTCGATTTCCCCAGAAGTAATATCGTTACGTTGTGCGAGTATCGCACGCATTTGTCCGCGATCGAGTCGAGACAAGCGCATGGCTAATGTTTCATAATCTGCGTCGGAATCTTCTATAATTGGTTTGAAATTTTGCTTGATTCCTGTTTCATTTAATTCTGACTTTGGAGTGACTAATAAATAGCTTTCTACCCCACGCTGCAAGTCTTGGACTATTTCCTTTTCTTCCTCAGCCCTTACCTGTACCAGCACACCTTTACGAACTGCTTCCAAGCGATCGGCAACTTGCTTAATCTCAGTTTGAGTTAGCAAACCACGCTGTTTGAGCATATTTACAAAATCGCTGCGATCGATCTTTTCTAACTCAGAGCGTACATAACCAGGATCTGCTGCTGAATCGTAAAGTACGTCGCGGAATTCTCGCTCAATTTTATCGGTACCAAACTGCCAAGCATAAGTGTTGTACAGATAATTCTCAACGTCGGCGCGAACGGTGCTGTAAGACGGCGATGGTGTGGGAAGTCCCATCTTATCTGCTTCTTCGGTGGCTTTATCTTTAGCTTGGTTAATTTGACCTAAAATCTTTTCTACATCTAAGTCAGAAAGGTCAGTTCTTCCCATAACCACGCTACTAAGGGTTGTTAAAGCTTGTGGTATGGCCATCTGCAACATACCCCCGGATTGCTGGCTTGATGACTCTCCTTGACTGCCACCACCTTGATTCTGGGAACGCATTTCGCTAATAACTCGATCTAACTTAGCTTCGAGTTCCGAGGTTTTACTTTGCCCCGGTACAACAGTTTTAAGATAATCAACCAAATCACTTAAACCGTTTGCGGCGCTAGGTAAACTAGCTTGTTGAGAACCTACCGTCTGCTTCCAAACATCATACAAAGTATCGGCAATTCTTTTAACTTCTTTCTTGGAAAGATCGGTACGACTGCTAACTAATTCTACAAACTTTTGCTTGTCAATATTACGCAGTTCCGCCGCACCTGCAAGTGAGTTAAGTGATGCATCTGAAAGCAAACTTTCAAATTCTTTACGTATAGATTGTAAATCTAACTCTTTGGGACGTACCGTATCCAAGTAATCTTCTAAATTTTCCTTGATGCTTTCAGGATCGATCGCATTACCAATCTCGTGACGTACTGCCGATGCCGCTGCTTCTGCTGTCGCTACAACCTGCTTATTTACAGCTTTTGCTCCTAATGCAGCAGTGGCGGTTCCTACGATTGCCTGAAGTCCAGAAGTTGCCGTATTAACAACATTACCAACTAAAGAACCCACCGCTGTCGAACTTACCCACACCAGCAAACAGAAGTACGCAGCCCAAATTACTAACCCTAAAATCGCTCCTAATGCTACATCAACAAAAATTCCACTGAGTCTCACCCCTAAAAGACAGGCAAAGAAAAGAGAAGCAGTTACCGAAAGTAACGTACCTAAACCAACTGCGGTACCTATTTTATTAATAGTGCTGCCTAAACTTTCGCTCTGCGAGTCATCATTTGAACCCGAATCCGAATCAGATGAACCACCCAAAAACGACAAACCAGCAGCTACTGCCGCATTTGTTAATACTAGTTGAGCGGCGAAAGCTAGGATTATACCGGCAATCAAAGCAATAAAAAATCTTGGTCCGGAAAAGGCCACAGAAGTTTCCGATGGGGTTAAAGGGTCCACCGGCTGTGAAAACTGAGCTATCCAAGTCATATCAGATAGCAAAGGCGTTATATGCGTACTTTCAATCATCTACTTATAGCTTCCTCGCTTAATAACTTTTGGTGTGGGGAGAACAAAAACGGTGTAACTAATACAAAAATCAATTTTATTTATTCATGTAACACCCGGTTGTTAAGCTTAGAATCCAGCAATATAGCCCTTTTAAACATCTCTCGTAAGTGGGAAAAATTGCCCCAAAGCCATAGGGCATTAGATAGAAGTTTTTTTGCTTAAGCCTATTACTTGTAATTAATTCAGCACTCGCCGCATCCTCAATTACTTGAAAATTTTCAACTTTAAATCTACGAAAGTCTTGCTATAACTTATTTTTATCCAACTCATAGCAACTTTTAAACCACAATACCCATATCATTCCTTAAGCGTAATGTCATCTTTTCTTAACTTATGTTTATGAATATCAAATTTTTCACCTCCTATAGGTAGATTTATCAGCATGAAGAAATGTAACTTATTTGTATCTTTAGACAGAAACAACTTTCTTTATGAATCGTTACATTAGAAACATACAGATAAATTTAACCGCAATAATTAACTATGCAATCTCAAACAAAAACCGATTTACCACCAGTAGCACCAGCATATAACGGCAAAGATCGCAACTCCTTTCTTTTCGGCTTCAATCCCCAAGCTGAACTATGGAACGGACGTTTAGCAATGATTGGTTTCGTAGCTTACTTAGCATGGGATTTAGCTGGTTACAGCGTAGTTCGCGATTTACTTCACATCGTTGGATACTAATAGCTGTCTGCGATAATAAATAAAAATTAATGTAGAGACGTAGCAGTGCTGCGTCTTTTTAATTTGTTGGTTAAAGGGAATGGGGAATAGGGAACGGGGAACGGGGAACAGTAAAAAAGCGATTTTATCAATTCCAATGCCCAATGCCCAATGCCCAATGCCCAATGCCCAATGCCCAATGCCCAATGCCCAATTCCCAATAATTACCTATTCCGCTACAGCAACCGTAGGAATGTCAGCTTCCGCAGGATTTTTAGCCAACTTACCATCTTCCATATATACAATGCGATCGGCTATATCCAAAATACGATTATCGTGAGTTACCAAAAGAATCGTACAGCCTTGTTCCTTCGCTAAAGACTGCATCAAATTCACTACATCTCGACCGGATTTTTTGTCAAGTGCAGCAGTAGGTTCATCCGCCAGTACAATCTTGGGATTCGCTACCAAAGCTCTGGCGATCGCCACTCTTTGCTTTTGCCCTCCAGATAAATCATCCGGATAATAATTAACGCGATTCCCCAAACCAACTAAATCCAACATCTCAACAGAACGGGTATACATTTCTTTTGGGGACATATTTCCATGTACTTCCAAACCCATTCGCACATTTTGTACAGCCGTCAAACTTTCATGTAAATTGTGAGCCTGGAAAATATAACCATTATCCCGTCGCGCTTTTACTAATTGCTTAGCCTTAGCACCACAGAGTTCCTTATCTAAAACCAGCAAACTCCCCTCCTGAGCCGAACGCAACCCGCCGATCAAAGTCAGCAAAGTAGTTTTACCAGAACCAGAAGGGCCAGTCATAATAATAATTTCACCAGCACCAATATCCAAATTGATATCAAACAACACCTGCTTGCGGAGTTGCCCCTTCCCGAAAAAATGATTGAGATTACGAACACAGATAACAGAATTCATAAAATGGTTAGTTATTAGTTGATAGTTGTTAGTTGTTAGTTGTTAATTGATAGTTGTTAGTTGATAGTTGATAGTTGATAGTTGATAGTTGATAGTTGATA
>CAYMZW010000403.1:0-6593 GCA_964395005.1 uncultured Rivularia sp. | reverse complement strand
TCTCCATCTTGCTCTACTTTAATTCTTCTAATATCCGAGCGTGAGAAAGTGTCAGTTTGACGGAAAAGTAAATACTCAACATTACGACGAGTATGCTCCTTAACTAAAAAGGTTTCTAAGGAAAAAGCTAATGGTAAACCAAGAATAATCAGCGAGAAAACCGATATTACTAAACCATGACGGGCTTTTTCAAAAGAGCCATAACTTTGAGCTAGAAATACTAGCGCACCACTAAAGATAATACCAGCTAAGTTGGCCAAAAACAAAAGTCCGGAACCCATAGCGACGGAATTTGAATTCATGCCGATACCAATTCCCACTACACTCAAAGGAGGTACCAAAGCTACAGAAATAGCTACTCCTGGTAAAGCATTGGCAATACTGCGTCTGGTAAATGCAAAGCCTCCAGCACCACCTGCTGCTAATGCTACACCTAAATCTAGCAATGTTGGACTAGTACGTCCGATAATTTCAGAACCAAAAGTTCTAATACCAACTAACTTAGTAATAACGATTGAAATAGCAACTGTTAGCAATATACCTTTAAATAGCGTAAAACTCGAACGCTTCAATAAACGCTGATTTGCTGCTACCATACTGTATGCGATCGCAATTATCGGCCCCATTAAAGGAGCAATAATCATTGCACCAATTATAGTGGCTGCACTATTTGCTAATAGTCCAAAAGTTGAGATAACTGCCGATAAAGCCAGCAAAGTATAGAAACTTAAAGAAGGTACCGCACCTCTCCACAATTTACGGTTAATCCCCGCAATAGGCATCGGCTTTTCCGATAACCAATGCCAATCACCGCTATTGCTATTCCATATTTCGGTTAACTTAAGCTTACTCCAACGACCAAAACTTTTAATAAATAGCAGCATCGCAATTTCACCATTGGTGCAATACAAAAGTATATTTTATTGTAAGGAAAGTTAATATATATTAATTTGAACTTAAGAGGTAATTAATTTATTGTATAAGATAAATTAATTAAGTCTTTGGGTAGGGATTTTGGAATGGGCATTGGGCATTGTATAAATTCTATTTTCTTCTAAAGAATAGCCAACTGATTAAACATAAGCTTAAAGTTGCTGCAATACTGATAAATAAAGAAGCGTAAAACGGATGTAGTGGTTTATTAAAAGATAAATTTAAGTCTAGAGGTTGGTTGATTTTATCGATATGCTGTACAACCACACCGGAAATAATTGCACCACCACCAAAGCCGATACCGAGAGTGTTTATTGTAGTGTTAAGATTGCGATCGCGCTTTGTTTGTTCGATTTCGACGATACCGCGAATTGATGCCGTTGCTTGCTCTAATAAAGTTAAACCTTGCTCGAAATATCCGATATCGGCGTTGATTTGTTTGTAGAATCTTTCGCAATTGTGTTCATAGAAGGTTTCGAGAATGCTTAAATTATCATCTTGAGTTGCAGCGCTGATTTGTCGGAGTTTTTCTTGGTAATTATTGCTGTGTATGTCAATAGTATTTTGATAATCTTTTAAATTTCTTAGTAAATGAGTATATTCTAATGACTTTTCTGACAAGTCTTTTAAGGTATTTGTTAAATTATTTAAAATTTCGGTTGTTAAATTATTAGATTCAGTATTTGATTTAATTTGTTGGATAGTATTTTCAATTTGATCGTAAGCAGCAGCGATGTTTTGATAAATTATGCGGCTACGTTGATAGGCTTTTATGACTTTGCTGCGGAAGAAGAATAAATCTAATAACTGTTGATAGCACCGATTAAGTTTTTCTTCTGCTTTTTCGTCATCAAACAGCCAGATGATGACGTGTTGATAGTTATCTAATTGGCTCAATAAACCATATTCAAAAATTGGGCTACCAAATAATTTTCCTTGACGATTAAACTCGGGTTTTAGGGAAATAGCATTTAAGTATTTTTGAGCAATATCGTAGGGTTTTGTTTGATTTTTTTTATCTTCTGGAGTTATCCAAGCAGTAATTAATAAAGTTTGCCCTAAAAAGTATTCATCGGAGGGTTGATATTTGAAGCAATTTTGAGGTTTTAATGTACTGAGTAAATCAATATCAATATGTTTTGTTCGATTTTGATTATTATCTGATTCTTTTTCTAGGGCACTTAAATTTAAAAATAAGCCGTAACTGTCGTCTATTCGGAAAGGATAAGCAAAACCTCGAATTGAAATGCCTGGATCTGGATTTTGATTATTCTCAGGAATTTTGTATTCTAAATTTATCGAAGAAATTCCACCATCTTGATAATTTTTTTTTAATGGTACACGTAATCCTTGAGGCTCGTGAAAATTATCTACAATATTAGAAGTTATTTGTGAGGATTGATTTAGCGTCTCTTTAACTAATTTATCAGCAGTAAGCCACAATTTTATCTCTTGTTTTTCAAGTTTTTTATTTAAATTTGAGGCTTTGTAAAGCTGAAATGCAAATAAATAAATATTCGGCGCATAAATAATCGTCATAGTGCTTATTGGGGATATTTTAGAGTAAGTTTGAGCATGATATTTTAGCCATATCCCATGAAAAATGCTACATTAATTTTGCCGAAAAATCTATGATTGTTTGTTACTTATCTTTGTTTTTATCCAGTTTCTTTTCTAACTCCTTATTGATAGTTATAATTCGATCGCGGTTTGTGATAAACGTATCGCGATCGCCTCGATTGGATTCTCTAACTTCAGTAATTCTTTCGTTTCTTAAAACTGCATTTCTCACATCTCTCACAGAATCGTGTTCGGAATACCAGTTGCTAATGACTGCTGCTAAAGATTCTGAATTAAGATTTTCTAAAGCTTTGAGATTTGTTTGTAATGATGCTATGTCATGAATTGGTACTTGGTTAAATAAATAATCTTGGTTTTGAATAACTTTGATAAATTTTTCAATTAACTCATCGGGTTGCATTTGATTACCTCCTAAGATTAGTTTGCTCACAAATTGGCTTGTTGTCTCGTTACAAGGCTCAGGCTGGTAACGCTAGTACAAGAGGCTCCTGCCTCTTATCCAGACTTGAAGGCAGAGCCTTCAATAATGTATTCCTTGCCAGAGACAAGGAACAAGTAAATCCAAAACAAAAGTATCCGTTGTTAAAATCTAAAATCCAATTAATCGCCAATTGCATAAAATCCAGCCCAATAATAAGGTTTTTCAAAAAGTTTTTCTTGGGGATCTTTATATTGTGCTAGTCTCTGTGTTATTTTCAATTTATTATCTGCTGTCATATTTTGATTTCGATCAATCCATTGTCTTAATTCCTGTGTGGTAATTTGACGAAACCAATTTTGTGCTTGGTTAAGAGCAATTGAGATATTATTAGTAGAAGTTGAATTTTGGATATTTTCGTAGAATTTGATCGTTAAAATCGCTGTGGAAAAATCGTCTACAGCCCATAAAGTACTAACTATACTTGCTGCTCCTGCATGAATAAAGCCACTTGGTAAACCGATATATTCATCGCTGGTATTGTTGAAATCTGTGTAACCACTTTCGCAAGCGGAAAGGGTAACGAGACGACAGTTAGATAAAGTTAATTCAAAAATGTTTTCTAAGGTAAGACATTTTTCTAATTCGATTGCCTCCTCTTCTGATATTCTTAAAGTTCTAGATGATTCTGTAACATCGCTGGTGGCAACTTTTGCAGCACCATGCAATTCTAATGCCGATTTATAAGGGTTATCTAAGTCAAAGTATCCGTGAGAGGAAAAGTGCAGCCAGTGGGCATTTTTAAAGTTATCGCTATTTGATTGTTGTTGGAAAGCGGTTAGTGTGGCTTCGTTGTGTTTGAGTATGTAATTGGGTTGAAATTTTGTGGCAATGGTTTCTACTTCTATGTCGGAAAATTCTAAGTTGTTGGTGGGATTTTGAATCCCAAACAATGTAGAGACGCTATTTGAGGAGACGTTATATATAACGTCTCTACATTTTAATGATTGTTTTTTCAAAATTTTCAGTAACTGACAACTAGGTGCGGCTGTTACACCGTGGCTAAATTTATCAATTAAATATTCCCCATTCGATAACTGTAATCCGTGGATGGGTAACAAATGTAAATAGCGATGGGGTACTAAAATTAGTTTTTTACAGCTTTGTGGAACTAAAGATATAACTTCATCTAGATGTAAAATTTCTGGTAGCTGCTGTAATTTATCATTTAACTCGTATATCCAGTGCTTTTTATCTTGGCGGTAAGAATTAAAATATTTTGAATTCCAATATTCTTCCAGCTTTTGAAAATCTTCAGCACTCGAACACCAAATTTGTGGTTTATTACGATCGCGGGTAATTACGAAAGCACGAAAACAATCTTTAAAAAGATACCATTGGATAATTGCTGTGTTTTCATCTAACAACTGCTGAATTTCTGAATAACCAATCGCTTTAAAACCAATAATTCTTGATATTAATTCTTCTCGCTCTTTACGCAGTTGAGTAATTCTAGTTCCCTGGCTCAGCCTGGGAATCATACTAAGAGTCTCTGGCTCTTGTTGAGAATTGCGGTTATTTATTTCAGCTTCTTGTAACCGTTGCCTTTCTACTGCGATTTCATCCCTTAGCTGTTGCAATCTCTGATTATCTTCTGGGGATGTCTCACCTTTGGGATTAACCTCATCCTTCAACAGCAACTCTACTAAATTACGAGTTTTACTGCGTTCGATATATTCAACAGCTTCGGTATCTTCTCCCAATTGCAAACAAACTTCCACCATGCGACGATAAAGTTGATTCCATTGCTCCGCTTGCTTGCGTTTGCTTTCCTCACCGGATATAATCTCACCGCGCAATAATTCTACTGTGGCGATCGCTGAATCATAGCTATTGTAAGCATCATTAAATCTATTATTATCTTGGTAAGCTATCCCCAGGCTTAATGAAGTGTTTGCATATTTTTCGGGGGAAGCTTCGCGGGTTCTAACTTCCAATGCTTGTTGGTAGGCAATGATTGCTTGTTCAATATTATCGGCTTTATCGCCTTTAATTCTGCTCCAGTAAGCAATGCCTAAATTCATTTGCGTCATTGCCCATTCATAGGGTAAAGCTTCGCGGGTGTAGACTTCCAATGCTTGTTGGTAGGCAATGATAGCTTGTTCAATATTATCGGCTTTATCGCCTTTAATTCTGTCGCCGTAAGCAACGCCTAAATTCATTTGCGTCATTGCCCATTTATAGGGTAAAGCTTCGCGGGTGTAGACTTCCAATGCTTGTTGGTAGGCAATGATAGCTTGTTCAATATTATCGGCTTTATCGCCTTTAATTCTGTCGCCGTAAGCAAGCCCTAAATTATTTTGCGTCATTGCCCAATAATAGGGGGAAGCTTTGCGGGTTGTAACTTGCAATGCTTGTTGGTAGGCAATGATTGCTTGTTCAATATTATCGGCTTTATCGCCTTTAATTCTGCTCCAGTAAGCAATGCCTAAATTCATTTGCGTCATTGCCCATTCATAGGGTAAAGCTTCGCGGGTGTAGACTTCCAATGCTTGTTGGTAGGCAATGATAGCTAGTTCAATATTATCGGCTTTATCGCCTTTAATTCTGTCGCCGTAAGCGTTGCCTAAATTCATTTGCGTCATTGCCCATTCATAGGGTAAAGCTTCGCGGGTGTAGACTTCCAATGCTTGTTGGTAGGCAATGATAGCTAGTTCAATATTATCGGCTTTATCGCCTTTAATTCTGTTGCGGTAAGCAATGCCTAAATTCATTTGCGTCATTGCCCAATAATAGGGGAAAGCTTGGCGGGTTGTAACTTCCAATGCTTGTTGGTAGGCAATGATTGCTAGTTCAATATTATCGGCTTTATCGCCTTTAATTCTGTCTTTGTAAGCAATGCCTAAATTCATTTGCGTCTTTGCCCATTCATAGGGTAAAGCTTCGCGGGTTCTAACTTCCAAAGCTTGTTGGTAGGCAATGATAGCTTGTTCAATATTATCGGCTTTATCGCCTTTAATTCTGTCGCCGTAAGCATTGCCTAAATTCATTTGCGTCATTGCCCATTCATAGGGGAAAGCTTGGCGGGTGTAGAGTTTGAGAACAGTTTCATAACAGGCGATCGCAATTTCTACATTACTAGCTTTACTACCCCGAGGGAACTCCAGAATCCGATTACCAAAATAAATAATATCTGTTGCGGTAGATTCTGCTTCCTCAGATTGCCCTTGCTCAAATACATCCGTTGCCCAATCGCGCAATATGTCAGGCAAATTATCGTTAAGTAGATGTGTATTGGCATCAAATAAGGGATAAACAACTTCTGCATCGCCGTTGCTTTCTCTAATTACTCGTAAAACATCTTGTAAAAAATTATTAGCACTTGAAGCATCATGACTCTGTTGACTCATAACCCGAATTCCAACCACACCTTTATATTATTCTAATGAAGTTATTTAAGATTTTGGTAAATTACTGAGTATTGTAGGGTGTGTCAAAATGAGAATACGGCACCATTACGAAGATATATGGTGGGTAACGGTAATTTCAAATTATTTTTACAGATAAATTATTGATGGTGCGTGACGGTAATTTCAAATTAGTTCGTTACAGATAAATTATTGATGGTGCGTGACGGTAATTTCAAATTAGTTCGTTACAG
>CAYMZW010000402.1:0-6606 GCA_964395005.1 uncultured Rivularia sp. | reverse complement strand
ATATTGTTGCGCTAAAGTATCCGCACCTCTAGCATCTCCAACAACAAAACTTTGATTTTGTGCCAGAGCATTATCAATTTTATGGCGATAATATTCTTCAAATTCCCCTTGAGTTAAATCAAGATGACCGCTGATAAAATTGATAATTTGCTTAGTAGTCATGTTTTTATTTTATCAAGTATCTGTACAAGTTCTTGATTGAGTATTTCATATCCTTGGTTATTTAAATGCAGTTCGTCCTTACTATATTTTAGTAACATTATTCCTTGATTATTCGCAAGAATAGAAAAAGTATCAAATATAATAACTTTATCTGACGCTAATGTAGCTATATAGGCATTCACTTCATTAACAGCTAATCGTATATCATCCGACCAAAACGGCTTGCGCTGAATTGGTACTTCACCCACCGGGAAAATAGTAGTTAAGATTACTATTGCACCTAATTTATTAGATTTATCTACAATTTTCTTAATATTATTTCGACAATTAGCAACAATTGAATCCCTTCTTTCTGGAAACAAAGCAATAGTTTTTAAATCGTTAACTCCAACTTGAATAATTACTATATTAGGCTGCAAAGAATTAACATGATATCCAAATCGCTTAACTGTTTGCACTGAAGTTTGAGCATGAATTCCCCGATTGATAAACTCATATCCACTAATATTAGGTGATATCCAACCATCTGCTCTTGAGTCGCCGAAGAAAACTACACGGACTTTACCTTTATTATTTTGTTTCTTAAGATTTACAGGATAGTGACTTAATCCGAAAGGATCTAAACGAATTTGATTGACTTGAAGATAATATTTTTTAGCTTGATTAAAAAGAAGAACATTTAAAAGTATTGAACCTCCAAGTATCAATAAAAATAGAGAATTTAATAGTAATAAAATTTTTTTTGATGCCATGTATTTGTATCTTGCCGGGATAATTATAAGGTTTGCGAATAATATATGCTGTTTATGAAACTATTAATTTGATTGAAGGTAAACCTGAGCCAATACCTCTTGCTGTATCGCCCTTTGAAAAAATTTACGATCTACTTAATCTGGATATGTGTTTATACTGTAATATGCTTTCATAATGAGACAAGTAGAAATTTTTTAATTGAACTGTCTTGAGTGAAAATTCCGCAACAGTTTTACCCAGCCGTCAGCGTCTTTCCCCTGCACAAAATAGTTGTATCTAGTTATTGATTTCGGGCAACTCGATGATACGAACCGTGATTATGAGATAGTTATTAAAATAAAGAAATAGTCATCCATAAATAAAAAAGATGGTGAGAATACCAGTAAATGAGCGCCAATATCGCGGTATTAACAGGACAATTTGTATAGGATTAGGTGGTACCGGAAAAGATATTTTAATGCGTATTCGGCGGTTAATAGTCGAGCGCTACGGAGATTTAACTAACCTACCAATTGTCAGCTTCGTTCATATCGATACAGATAAAGCAGCAACTCAGGTAACTGGTATTCGCACGGGTAGTATATATCATGGAGTTGACCTTAGTTTCAAGTCAGCAGAAAAAGTTAGTGCTACCATGTCTTCCGATCAAGTTAATATGTTTGTGCAGGGATTAGAACGGCGTTCCGAATATACCCGTCACGGACCATATGACCATATTGGCAGATGGTTTCCTCCTCAATTATTGCGTAATATTAAAGCAATAGAAGAAGGTGCAAAAGGAATTAGGCCAGTAGGAAGATTAGCTTTTTTTTATAATTATCAAAAGATTCAAACAGCAATTGAAACGGCAGAAAAACGTACTAGAGGACATGAATCTTTATTATTAAAAGCAGGTTTAAAAGTCGAACCGGGAGTAAATATATTTGTTGTTGGTTCCCTTTGTGGCGGTACTGGTAGCGGGATGTTTTTGGATATTGCTTATAGTTTGAGACATCTTTATGGCAGTCAAAGTTCTCAAATTGTGGGTTATTTAATTATTAGTCCGCAATTGTACGGCAACACTCCCAGTATGAACGCTAATACTTATGCCGCTCTCAAAGAATTAAATTATTACAGTACTCCAGGGACAAAATTTGAAGCTTGTTATGATATTCAAAATTTAGTAATTGTTCAAGAACAACGTCCACCATTTGACTATAGTTATTTGGTTTCTAGTCAAACAAATGGAGAATATGAAATCCTTTCCCAAGGAAAGCTATGTAATGTAATTGCTCATAAAATTGCTTTAGACTTTTCCAGTGAATTAGCACCAGTTGTAAAAGGGCAAAGAGATAACTTTTTACAACCGATGATTCAATCGGATAAACATCCACGCCCTAACGTGCAGCGTTATTTAACTTTTGGATTGGCAGCCATTTATTTTCCCCGCGATACTATTGTCCAAGTTGCCTTAAATCATGTCAGTTTAGCATTAGTAAAATTTTGGTTATACGGTGAAGGGCAAAGTCCAGATCCGGTTAATTTACTGGAGCAATTTCTTATCCAGTATCGCTGGCATACAGATTTAGCAAAAAAAGACGGAATTACCAAAAAACTGGCAGAGTCAGTACAAGAAAATAACAACACTTTTAGTAATACAATTAACGCTTGGCTCCATAAATTAGAAACCTTAATTTCGGATTGTCAAAATCGCGAAGATCGAAATACACTTCGTCAACAACTACCAAAAGAATTTCGAGAGCAATTCCGCAAAACACAACCTGGTGAAACTGAAAGTAGTCGAGGGATTTGGTTGACCAGATTGCAACAGATTTGTCCGACTATTACTAAAGAATTGAACACAAATATTGATGATTTTTTAGCTCGCTTATTTACTCCTAAAGAACCAAATTTTTCAATAAAAAGCAGCCGTGATTGGCTCGATGCTCTTCAACATGAATTGAATAACTATCAACGCAATCTCCAGGAACAAATCGCCAACTTTGGGGAAATGAAACTTCTGGAAGATATTGAAATAAAATGGGGCGATACCGAAAAAATTATTGATGATATTGAGCAGAAAACTAATATTCCTTTGCTCAACAATAAAAATAGCCAATTTCAAGCAGAAACTAAAAATTGTCTGCGGCAAATAAGTGATTTAATTAAACATAATTTTGACTTAACAGTTCATCAAGAAACTTTAAGGATTGTCAATGAATTACAAAAATATCTACAAGTTAGAGAAACACAAGTTGCAGCTTTTACTAACTTAGTTGAAACCTTAAAAAATACCTACGATAAACAGAAAAGAGACCTCAGACAACTAAATTTTGATGAAATGAGCGGTGAAGCCGTCTTTGATATGGAAGATATCGATCGCTGTTTTAAAAATATCTTACCAGAAGATGATTTTCGTCGTCAATTATTGCTAGCAAGTGCAGCAATTACAGAACCATATGGAAGAGGAGAATCCTTAGCAAACTTTATCGATAAAGAACGTAGCACACCCAACCAATTGCAAAAAGAAATTGACATAAAAGTTGATAGTTTATTTGCTCATCGTAGCGTCAATATTGTCAACTCAGTAATCAAACGTTTTATGCAAAACTATTCACGTTCAGCACGCTCAACCCGCTTAGCACAAATTATGCAAGAAGCTGAACCTTTACTATGTCTAAAACTACGCGATCCATACTTTAACCACGACAAGCGTAACAGTGGTAAATTAGTAGGATTTAAAGATACCAATGAGGTGGAAATTCAACAGTTTAAAACTTTACTTTCACAAGATTTAGGAATCGACACTAACGTCTTTCAACCAACTCAAGCTGATGATGAAATTTTAATTGTCAATGAGTATGCTGGGTTTCCCCTAAGATTAATAGCTATTCTAGAAAGGATGAGAAACCCTTACTTGCGGGAACACAATTGTGCTACCTCTTTTCTCCATAATGATTATTGCGCTACCTTCCCAGACATTATTCCTCCCGATGCAAAAATTATTGAAGAATTAGAAGAGATTTTCTATCCTTGTTTAGCCTTTGGATTACTAGTAGAAAATCCCGAAAATCATCAATTAGAATTTAAATATTACGATCCATTACGCGATAGCTATAATACAGCTTCCTTAAATCCAGAATGGAGTCAAGCTTTAGAAGAACTTTCTAACCGCAAGGATATGACTTGCGCCTTGCAGAAACTTTTAGATGATGAAATAGCTCGAATAGAAAATCAACCCCAACTTTGGCAAGACGAATACCTCCTGAAACTGCGACAATTTGTTAAAGAAGTCGATAATTTATCAGAAAATCATGCAAATTTCTCTTACAAAGATATAGTAGTTGGTACTTCTAATAGTACAGAATTTGTAGCTAAAGAGGGAATTATAAAGCGTTTTCTTCGTCAGATGGATGAGCGATTTAGAGTATCACCAACAATCAGTTTATCCCCTATTCAAGATACATTCCAAACTCAAGTTATTCCTGGAGAAATAGTTATTGATTCCCCAGTTGTTTCTCCGACAATAACTAGTAATAATCGTTCTCAACGCCGCATAGAATTGGAAAGTTTGAAACAGGATTTAGCTGATGAGTTCATCACTGAAGACGAATATGAACGCGAGCGTCAAAAAATCTTCTTGAAATATCCTTTATAACAATTATTAAAACTGTTAATACTCTCGAAGCTGGGTTAATTATAGATAAAAAAATAATAACTCCTATCTCCCTCTAGAATTGACTATTTCTCTTTACCTCTTCCTCCGCGCTCTCGATTCTGCGGTTTTTTTTAATCGATAATCTTCTACACAAAAGGGAATGATTAAAAATTCAGCCAGGTCTGTTTCAGAAACCCCAGCTTTGACTATCTTTTTATAATTCAAAAAAACTCATTATCTTATTTAATAAAAAATATTATTCCACCAATGCTACCAATCCCAACTTACTTAATTATTCTAATTATTATAGTTGCAGTAACTCCCCGTTCTTTTTTCCCGACCAGCCCATTTCTACAACCGTGCGAATATCGTAATCGGAAAGTTCGCGTTTAATAGGCTTTGGTACGCATTCATCAAGCAGGATTCGCATATGCAATAAGCATTTCCTTTGCTAACTCTAAGGCTTCGATTGCCTGCTCCCGACTAACACTAGGGAAGTGGTTAAGAAAATCATCCAAAGAGTCACCCGCTTCAAGATAATCGAGCAATGTTTTAATCGGTACGCGAGTACCAATAAATACAGGTGTTCCTGCTAATATTTCAGGGTCGCTATGTACAATACGCTGTTTTGAAGACATAAATTTTTAGCAATAGTGTTGTGAGTCATTTCTTAATGCTAGCTTGCGATATGGTTGTGCGGTTAAGCGAAGTTATTTTAAGTCCTTTTGGAGACAAATATTATGGCGATCGCCGTTGAAAAGCCAAAATGAAGGAAAGTGAACAATATCGATATTAATAATTTCTGTAACTTCACCCTTGGGATTGTAATGTTTACTTTACCAGGATTATGGTAATGCTTATAACATATAAAAACCTAGAAAGGTAACTCAGGTTGTAAATATTGCTCTTCACTATTGTTACCCTTCTTTTGAGTTTTCATAGACAATACATCATTTAAATTATTGTTTGTGATTAAATCTATATAGTAATTTTTATCTTCAACAACACGGTCTATTTCATCGTTGTGGCATAGAGAAACAAATAAAGCAGCTGCTCTTGCTTGAGTGTTTAATGATTTTTTAGGATTAAATGCGATATCAGAAAAACCTTTAAAATCAAATAATTTATTAGCCAAACTTGGATTTTGTGAAAGTGCAGTTAAATATAGCCAATCATAAAATGCTGTGACCGGATTAATCAGAAAATTTTCTCCAAAAAATTCATAACCTGTAAAATCACCAGAAGTACGTAGTCTCTCATCAGTTTTAGCTTCCTTACTTGAGACATAATATAATTCCGAAAACGGACCGCCATTTGCAAAAACTTTGCTACCTTGATATGCACATTCAACTGAAAGACTTCTTTGATTCTTAATCATTTTTAGATTAAAAGCACTCAAAGAAACTCCTACCTCTTCATGTGATTTAGAAGATATTTCTAAAACAGGAGCTATTTTAGCTTCAGCGGCTGCTTCATGTAGAGATACTATTGATTTCTGAGCCTGTACTTTCGCGAAACCAGGATGCCACCTAAATTCAATTAGACTCTCTTTTACAAAAGGAAAGCCTTTTAAGTTAGGAATAAAAATAGGTCTTTTAGCCATAATAAGTTTTACAATTATAAGAAGAACAATACAATTATGGTTTACCACATTTCCCAATCTTGTCTGGGAGAAAAGTAATAGCGACATTCGCCGTAAAACTTCTGTAAATAATTCCCTGGATTTTGCTTTGCCCAGCAGTTTCCAACATTTAAATTGTAAAAGTGAACTGCATCGATATATTGAGTATCAATCTGATTAAATACAAGCACTTCAGCTTGAGGGTGAGTTGTAAAATTACTTGGAATTTCTAAAATTTCACGTTTAATATTACCGTAATTTGAAAACATATTGTTTAAAGCTTCAGGTTGTTTTCTCGCCTGATTTCTTTTCTCTATGATATTTTATTTAGCATTATTTGAAGCTGCATTCTCTTGATAAAATTTACAATCTAGTTCCCATAAAATAGAGGGTTTAAGAAGCAAAACCACCCAATCCGAGCGATTATTAAAAC
>CAYMZW010000401.1:0-6612 GCA_964395005.1 uncultured Rivularia sp. | reverse complement strand
TCAACGCTGGTAGAGGAGACGATATTCTCAACGCTGGTAGAGGAGATGATATTCTTAACGCTGGTAGAGGAGACGATATTCTCAACGCTGGTAGAGGAGATGATATTCTTAACGGCGGTAGAGGAGATGATATTCTCAACGCTGGTAGAGGAGATGATATTCTTAACGGCGGTAGAGGAGATGATATTCTCAACGCTGGTAGAGGAGATGATATTCTCAACGGTTACTCTAACAGCGGTACACAATTCGACACTTTAATTGGTGGAAGAGGAGACGACACCTTCGTTTTAGGCGGCGTTTGGGGTGTTTCCTACCAAGGTGAAGGCTATGCAACTATTGAAGATTGGAATTATTTAGAAGATACCATCCAAGTGATTGGTAATTCTAGTCAATATTCTCTTCAATTTGATGATTTGAGTGGTAATTCCTCGTTGGATACTTTGATTTTTTCTGACTCTGACTTGATTGCTGTTGTACAAGATGCTACTAACCTCAGCGTTTCACGAGACTTTTCCTTTGTATAGATTCAGTAGTAATCGGGTAACACAGTTTCAATAGATTTCCTTCCGTTTGACAAATATTCGTAGCAAAACCCGAATATTTATAGGTGTTGCCTTAACAGGTAACACCTACGGTTGGACATTTTAGTACTTGTTTTTGTTTTTTACTGGAATTTATTCTTAGGGCGTTACGCCGGGAGCCGTTTATCTCTGCTAATCGCCAATAAATATTTAAGGTAATATCATCTATAGGAAATAATATGATACTAAGTAAAGTTGCAGAAAACAAAATGCACGCTATTAGATGGGTTATTGTAATTGGATGGCTTGTATTAATTTTCTCTCTGTTTTACGATCCAATAACCCATTATTTAACTCAACCAAATAATTATTTAAGCCCGTTTCGGGATTCTCTCAAATGTGTATTAGTACAGGGAAAATGCCTTGAGAGACAACCTTACCCTATAGGTGCAAGAATTTTCTGGGGAATGGTGATTCCTAGCGCTATTATGATTGTACTAGTATTTGGACATGAAACTTGGCGACGCATTTGTCCTTTATATTTTCTCTCTCAAATTCCCAGGGCTTTGGGTTTGAAGCCAAGACTTAATATTAACAAAAATCGCTGGCTGCAACAAAATCATCTTTATTTACAATTTGCTTTTCTGTTCGTTGGCTTAAACTGTAGAATCTTATTTATTAACTCTGCTCGCTTAGTTTTAGGTTTATTTTTACTTAGCATCATAATTTGTGCGATCGCAGTAGTTTTTGTTTATGGTGGCCGTAGTTGGTGTCATTATGTGTGTCCATTTGGTATTGTACAGACTGTTTTTACCGGCCCGCAAGGTTTATTGGCAACTAACGCAACCGATGCACCACCTAAAAGCATTACTCAATCAATGTGTCGAACAATAGATACAAAAACTGGTGTTGAAAAAAGTGCTTGTACAGGTTGTAAGGCTCGCTGTATGGATATTGATGGGGAAAAAACTTATTGGAATGAATTACATAAACCGGGGCGCAGATTAGTTCACTACGGTTATTTAGGATTAGTAATCAGTTATTTTCTGTATTACCGTTTGTATGCTGGTAACTTTGATTATTACTTCTCTGGAGCATGGACTCACGAAGAGAGTCAATTAGCAACCCTTTGGCAACCGGGTTTTTACTTGTTTGGGCAGTCAATTCCTATACCCAAAATTGTTGCTGTTCCCTTAACTTTTACTCTTATAACTACTTTAACTTACTTAATTTGTATCAAACTTGAAAAAACTTACCGCGCTTACTTAAGAAGACGCTATCCTCTCATCAGTTCCGAACAGGTATTGCACAGAGTCTTTTCAATCTGCACATTTATAGCATTCAACACTTTCTTTGTTTACGGAGGTCGTCCAGAAATTCTAAATTTACCTATTTTACTACAACTATTGTTTAATTCTATTGTGGTATTAGTAAGTACAGCTTGGCTGATTAAGGCTTGGAAACGTAGCTCGCAGCAATATAAAAGAGATAGTTTGGCTAACAATTTCCGCCGTCAATTAAACAAGTTGCCAATTAATATCGAACAGTTTCTTGATGGATCTTCTCTTAATCAACTCAACTCAAACGAACTATTTGTACTAGCTTCCGTACTGCCTAAGTTTAGACAAAAAGACCGCTTACAGCTTTATAAGAATATACTATCTGAAGCTTTAGTTCAAGGAAATTTTAGTCCAGAATGTAGTAATCAATCCTTAACAGAATTACGTAAGCAATTGGGTTTGAGTGAAAACGAGCATTTTTTTATATTATCAATTATTGGTAGCGAAAAGCCAGAACTACTTTATAAAAGTACCAATGACTTTCATCACGGATAACTTTCTAATTAACCGAATTATGAACTTTTTGTGCCATAATATCGGCTGCTTCTTGTAAAAGTTCTTGTTGTTCCTTTTGAATTTCTGATAATCTTACGGAAATATCTTCTAATCTTTGCCGCTTATTGTACGAAATTATTTGATAAGCGGTATTTTCATTTAACTGTAATTCAGAATTGTGGTTTACGGTTTTCTTGTTTTTTAATTTATCGGTTACTAACTTACCGAATTTTGTCAACCACAACCAACAATATTTAATTAAACTTCCTAGCAATATTAAAGGTATTTTCAGTATCGATAAACTTGCCGTTTCAATTAAACGACCGATTGCTTTTATAATAGTCCATAAAATAGCTAAACTAAATACAATAATAATTACACTAACAATAGGATGACTAACCGCCCAGTTGAAAGATTTGATAATTCCTAAAAAAGCCGGATGTTGTTCAAACCAATCAGCTATCGAAGAATTAACAACAGTTTGCACGGAAACCTGTGGTAAATTTTCTTCAAAAGAACCTTTAGCTTTTTCTATAGTATTATTAAATGTATCGATAGCGTTTTCGGTACTTTGAGTTGCTGTTTGTTGTGCTTTATCAGTAAGAGAATTAAACTTTTGCCCTACAGTTGCTTTAGTTTTTTGTAAGCGCTGAATTAAATTTTCTGAAAAGGTGATATCGAAACTATTTTTAATATCCATGAAAGTTTCAATAATTTCAATTAATTGGTTTAAATCGAGGCGGAGCCTCTTATAATATCATTACAAGGCTGAGCCTTGTAACGAGATTATAATTTTAATAACTTGGTTTAAATCGAGGCGGAGCCTCCGATCATATCATTACAAGGCTGAGCCTTGTAACGAGATTTCTGTAACGAGATTTTTGTCAGTTAATTCTAATCTTTAACCTTTAACTTCTGCTGTATCTGCTTGAGAACTATTTTCCCAAACTTTGGGTAATAATAACCCAGAATTAGCTTTATATTCTTCAAACTCTGGATAGCGAGATAAAGATTTATCTTTTTTAAGCATATTAGGAACGAAAACCCCCGCTGCAAATAATCCTAGAATTACAAATGGTAGCCAATGTTGAGCTAGTAAAACAAAACCAAGGTAAATACAAATTTCTCCTAGATAATTAGTATTGCGACAGCGAGCAAAAAATCCTTCTGTTATCAACCCAGATTTGTATTTAAGAGTATAATATTTCTGAGCATCGCTGCCAAAATGCAGGAAGATTCCTAATATATTGATAGAAATAGCTGCTGCAATCAACGGTGGAGAAGGAATTGTACCGCTACTGATTAAAATAAATGGTGCTACCCAATATAAATTGATGAAGAAAAAGCCTAATATTCCAACCCAAAAAGGAATTTCTTCTTCCCATCGTTTATCTGGATAAATTCTATCTTTCAACAGCCATAATATCCCATAAGTGCCGTGAAGCGCTAAATAAACCCAAGCACCAATAGTAAAATTTTCATAGATTACCATTAGTGCTAGCACAAATATAAATGCCGTAGATTTGTGTAAGTTGATTGGATATTTTAATTTCATTGTTTGCTTGATGGAAATTTATGAAAACTAATACAGATATATTTTATTATCGGTTATAACTTAACTTTGGTGCTTTTTCTCCTACAACTTTAGGAATACCAGCGGTTAAATCTAGCTTTTGTAAATTGAAAGTAAACAGCGGCTTATCTAAATTGAGAGCAGCAAACGGGCTTTGTTGAGGAATTTCTAATTTACCTTGCAGCAAAGCAACTTGCGTTTTAAACTGATTTTCAAAAAATAGTAATTGCGAATTCAAACCGCCAAAGCAACCAGCACTTAATTGTTGTTGCCACCAAGTAGAAATATTTAAAAAACCTTTTTGATAGCTCATAGCGCATAATTCACTATTGTTTTGACTAACGCTTACGCTACCCTTATTCCAAGAAAACTCAGCCATTTCTTTGGGTAATCCCCAGATTTCTCTACCTCCAGCCACTGAATCTGGATTATCAACATAAATATGAGAAATCCAACCGCCAAATTTTCCTTGATAGCGAACAAAACCAGGAGCCACGATCAATTCATTGTATGTTAACAACGAGCCGCTTTCATAAGAAGATATATAGATACTTCCTAAAGTTTTTCCCGGTAACAGCGAAACTATTTCTAATTCTGAAGGAATGAATTTAGAAGCAAGCTCGATATCAACTAATTGCAGGGTTTGCACAGCAAAACCTTTGAGATTCCAAGGTGCGGGTGGGTAAGTCATTTGGATTTTAACAACGGATATTGGATTAAAGCTGGGGTAACAAATATATGGTTAGCCACTTTTTATATTGTAAAAGGTTAAGGATTTATCTGTACTTCACTGCGAAAATTATCTAAATATACTAATAAACTTTACATAAGTACACTTTTATACAAAGCGATCGCGATTGAATAAGTAATAATAAACTTGCTTCTTAATTGAGATTACATTCTAATCAAACAATAAATCCGATCCGAAATCTGATTTTCCAATTAGTTGATTAGTTTAGACTTGCTATTAGTCATGGATATTTATCTGATGGCTAATACCTATGTTGTTTAATTTATAAATAAAAATGGGTTGTAAAGTTTATCTTCCAACAATACACTTATTTGCGTATTCTCGCGGCAATAAATCAGATGACTCATTAGAAGCTGCTGACGATGTAGATTCTGATTGGCTTTGGAAGCAATGCTCACGAGTTATTAAAACAAAATTAGCCTATGAATTCGAGTTGAAAGATTTTTTGCTTGAAGAGAATAGAAAACTATCGGCAGAGAATCTAATTAATCAAGAATTATCTAATGAAGAATTGGATTTTATCCATATTTCAGTAGATACAAAAATACAGAGCTACGATATTGATAATTATTTTCCCATTTGTATTAAGCAGGAAAATGAAGTTAAAGCTGAAATTTATCCCTTAAGACTTTATGATAGCTATGCACTAGGGTTAAATTTTTATCCACCCCAAGAATTAAATAATAAAAGATTTACCATAGAAGAAATTAAGCAGTATAAGTTAAATCCAGAAAACTGTTTATTTCTACCTAAAGAAAACAAAAATCCTTTTCTCGGAGAGACAATATTAATTACAGCTAAATTGACAGGAAAAGATCGAAAAAAATCTTCAGAATGGTTAAAAAATAATATTGCCGACCAATATTTAGAGGCTTTGTTTCATGAAGATACTAACTTTAGAAAACCACCGTTTAACAGAGCAGGTAAATTGTTTGGTAGACCAATTTTTGAATATGGTATTTCTAGACAATTAGATAGATATATACACGTTCTAATTTGGTTGATCGATGATAAAGATGAAAAACATATCTTTGAAAGAACTTATAGCAAAATATTAGATTTGTTTTTCTTTAGAACTAAGGTAATGAATGCGTATAAAGAGACTCGGAAGCATTCACAACAAGCAAAAAAGAGAAATTCCAGAATAGAAACTAAATTGGAAGAAATGGTTCTAGGCTCTTCTAGTAAAAAAGGTTTAAATAATTTACATTTGACAGATATATACAACAACTTAGTTGAATTGACTAAAATGTCAGTAATATATGGAAATATGCTACGAGACATAGAAGATCATCTGAATGTTATAGTTGATAATACTCGAAACTATTCAGATAAAATACGAGAAATAAAAAGCATTTTCCCTAGTGAAAGTCTTGGTTTTTTGAGTTTTTTTGGAGAAAGAACTTGTCGCTCTTTTAAAGACCAAGTTGCCGCAGAATTAGGTTATTTTCAACATGGACTTGAGTTAGTTGATAACGTAGTTGATGCTTTACGAGGGCAGATAGCAATCGAGCAAACTAATAGGGAGCGGGAGTTACAATCGACGATATTAGGTTTGGGTTTTGGTATGACTGCTGCGGGGAATTGGGCATCTAGTTATGAAGCTGGTGCCAGTGCAAATAATACAACAATTAAAATACCCTTTCGCAAACAACCTATTACACTAAGTTTTGATTTTTATCATTTCAGTTTTTCCTTAATATCTAGTGTATTGGTTGGTTATGTTGTATGGAAAGCAGCATCAAGATATTTTAGAAATCGTTATGAAGAAAAGCAACTTGTGAGAGAGAAAAAAAACAAATCAAATCGGGTTATTTCTCAATTCGGCAAGCGACATAAATCAAAACAAGATAATTAAATTTTAATCAAATATAATCAATCATAAGTCATACCATCTTTACGGGTAAAAACTACAGATTTCCCATCATCACC
>CAYMZW010000400.1:0-6636 GCA_964395005.1 uncultured Rivularia sp. | reverse complement strand
TAATAATCGCGGCTCTTTGGCTGCTATCCAAGCAATTCCTTTTTCTTGTGCTTTTGACTGTAACGATTCGTCGGCAGGTAAAATCAAAGCATTAGCAGTTGTTGTATCTAAGGCACTAGCAAATTTAGCACCTTCTATATAGCTAATAGTGCTAGGTGCAGCTTCGTCAATTGCCGCTAATTCCTTAATTTCTGGATCGAGGTTTGGTAAGTTAGTGAGACTAGAATCAGTAACAGCTTCACCCAGTTGTTTTACTATTTCACTGAATTTCATTTTTGCAATTTGAATCAGAATAATTTACAAGGTTTTTTAAGAAAGTCGTTTTTAGCAGATATTTTGTTCTTTTAGGGAATTGGGCATTGGGCATTGGGCATTGGGCATTGGTAATTGGTAATTGGTAATTGGGAAGAGAAAGTTTACTAATTATTTTTTAAGCGGTAAGCACAAGCTGAACCAACAAAAGCAGTAAGCAGTTTTTCTATATACGGCTGTACAAGTAATCAACCAGACATTTCATTAATTGACAAATTAAATCGAATATCGAAAAGTATTGCATAAATTATGTATAAAAATAAGGAGTGAAAAGTTACTTTCTTTACGGTAACTCCTCACTCCTTTTATGAAAAATAGGGTTTGATATTATGTTCTATGCCCTATGCCCTATGCCCTATGCCCATTATTATTCCTTCAGCAGCAAATAGTATAACGATCCATTACCACCTGTAACTCCAGCGCGATCGCCTGCTACTTTCCCGGTACCCATGAAGTAATCAACTCTTCCGGGTGTTTTGATGGCGCTACCTGTATCTTGGTCTAGTACAAATCTACTGACTTTGCGATAGATTAATCTTCCATCATATCCAACATAAGGAAATCTTGTGTTAACTAAAGCCAATGCACCGGGAGGCATTAAAGATTTGTCTGTAGCGATGGAACGCTCTGGAGTAAGTGGTGCGTTGATACTACCGATAGCAGGTATATTACCTTTATCTTTAAAGAAAATAAAACGCTGCCAAACTGGTAAATAATCGTCCATAGCGCGGGGATTTCGCTCGAAAAAGTTGATAATACCCGGCATTGTGGTTTGTTTCTGGGTTATTTTTCCGTCATTGAGTAATGCTCTACCAACGCTCGTCCAAGGGTAATCGGTTGCACCAGCGTAACCGACACCTGTAACGGTACCATCGGTTAATTTAAGTTGTGCGGAACCTTGAATGTGAACTAAGTATGCATCAAAGCGGTTTTTAAACCAAAATAATTCTAAGCCATTTAAACGGCTATCTTCTCCTAACAAACCATCTTTTCCTTCAAGTTGTAATCTTGTAGGGTGTGGTTTTTGCCATTGTTTAAAGTCAGGAGGTAGTCGATAAAGGGGATACTTGAACTCTTCGGTACGAACGCGACTTGCTTCGTAAACCGGCTTATAATATGCGGTAAATTTAACAGTACCCTTGCCGTCGTTGCCGGTGGATTTGTAAAACTGAAACTCGCGTCGAACTGCATTTTGCAATTCTGCTGCGGATTTCGATGTACGCACCAATTCGCGAAAACGTAACAAACTACGACGCACCCGATCTAACGTAATTCCCTTGACTGGATAATTTTCATATTTTTTGGCTGCGCTGGGTTTTTCTAAATAATTCAAACTATGATTGATAGATTGAATTAATGCCGAGCGATCGCCAGCTTTACCTTTGCCTTTTCCACCCCAAAAAAGTTGCTCATCCCAACCCAAACAAGCGTATTTAGGCGTACAGTTATTAGATAAGCCAATTGGTTTTAGGGGAGGTACCGAATTTATCCTCATCATCGGGCGCGGTTGCGGTTGCGGTTGCGGCACCGTTCTAGGAATAGTCCGTATTATTACAGGTCGTCGCTGTGCTTGCTGTACTGTTCTTCTAGAAGAACTTGGTAGCGGAGGCCGTGTCATAATCGGCACTTGAGCGACAGCCGAACGTACCTGGCTCACTAAAACAATTCCCAGGCTCAAGGAAAACAAGGCAAGGGTTTTTCTCATGATTTATTTAAATCTATCTTTCAATACTAGAACTAAATATCGGCTCAACTCGAATTGCAACAACCTTAGAAGGGCGAAGCACCATGTACTCGCCGCTTATATTTTTAATTGGCACGTTTATAAAGTCATCAGAAGCAGCTTTGGGCATAAGCTCGCCGCTGTACCACTTCTGAAACTCCTGAATAGTGGGAAAACGCACTTCTTCCCGGTGTCCGCTTTCCAATAATAGGTATACTGCGTATTCACTTGCACTTCTAGGCATAACTTTTGAATCATTTGAGACACATACACCACATTGTTAACCCACCAGTTGCCTTAATGGAAAGGGGAAAAACCGGGATATTGAAAAATATATTAACATTTACAGTATTGGGTATACTGAAGTCTCGTAATTAGCAATTCGGTTTAGTAATTACAACTAATAGTAGTAATTACTAGAAACACAATTGAGAATTATGAATTATTTAGGAGCAATTTAACTCCTGTAAAATAAACGATTCTCTTTCCCCTGATGACGCAAGATCGATGAAAAACTGTTCCCAAAAATCTACCGATTTCATCGACTTTTACAGCTATCTCAAAATTTATCTAGGTTTTTAGTAACAATTGCCGTCTATGGGTAATTTTTTTATTTAGGCGGTTGATGCTGTGTTTGTGACGAACTTTAATAGCTTCTAGTTCCTATCTATTTAAAACCCTGCGGGCATCTCTACAATTACACTGAAATAACATAATATTTTTACCTATTTATCGATTTTATAAAATTTACAAAATCGATAAACATAATTCATCACTTATTATCGTCTTTAGTGTCAAAACAGACTAATTACTTTTAAATTTATTATTTTAAAATATAATATACAACAAAGATTTTTTATATTTTCTAATTCAACACCTGCGGGCTATAAGTTTAAGTAATATAAATGAAAAGATTAGCTATATTGTGCTAATTTGCTACGATTTATCGCCAAACAGTCCCCCTTATTTATTGAGAATATTTGAAAAGCTATGACATCAAATAGTTAAAAATATGTTAACAAAGCATAAATACAGGCATTTTACAGTTGAATAGATAGCAAATAGCGAAAAATTTTTCATTCAAATTTACATAACCTTATTACTTTCCATCAAAATGAAAAAAATATGTACAAAGGTAGATGCAGCATCCACCCAGGGGTAACATATCATACTATTGAAACTCAACATACTATTCATCAGAACTACCAAAATTTACCACGCTAGGTAGATGCGGTGATGAAATAATCAATGTCTTATATTAACCACTCACGCCAAACTAATTCGGGTCAAAATATAGTGCATTCACAATTTTTTAAAGTTGCACGTATATTAGTATCGTTTATCGTTATTGCTATTATCTGTGAAACAGCGTGGTTATTTACTCGGAATGACAAATTTCTGCTATCTCCTGAGGCTTTTACAATCGTTGCCGAAGCATTGATTGTAATTGCAGTTTTTATAATATTGATTTGGAAGGGTACTAAGATAATTGAAAATGCTTTTATTCAACGCGATAATGCGATGAATGCATTAAAAGAAAATCAAGCAAAGTTCAATAGTTTTGTAGATGCAAATTTTATCGGTATTATAGAAGTCAATATTGATGGTAGTGTTTGTGTAGCAAACGACAAATTTCTGCGAATAACAGGTTATTTAAATTCCTATTTGCAAGCAGGGAAATTAAATTGGTTTGATATTAGCCCTTCGGAGCATCAAGATTTAGAAAATCAATGCTTTTGTGAAGCCAAAGCAGATGGAAATTGCCAGCCCTATTATAAAGACTTAATTTGTGCTGATGGTACGCGAATTAAAGTTAAGGTGGGCTGTACTTATGTAGAAGATCGTATCAATGCGCCTAAATATATTATTCATGTAAGCGAATGCAATCAAACTGAACAAAATATTTTTGATCTGCATTGGTTGGAAGATTTACTCGATCTAATTCCAGCACCGCTGTTATTAATTGAACCGGGAACGGCTAGAGTGACTTTTGCCAATCAAGCAGCTAATAAAATGGCTGGTGGTACATTTCAAAAAGCGCAATCTCAGGAAGAGCATAACAAATTGTACCGTTTCAGCGATGCCCAAGGAAAACCAATTCCTAACGAACTTGCTCCTATGATACGGGTTGCTTTGGGTGAGAAACTTGAAGGAGTCGATCTCAACTGGCATGAAGGAGATAATATTTACCAAGTCAAGGTATTTGCAGATGCATTGCCGCCAATAAATGGTTATCAGGCTACTTGCTTCGCTTTATTCCAAGATATTACTCAGTTAAAGCAGTTAGAAGCATCTTTGAAATTAGGTAATGAAAGACTTAAACTAATATTTGAAACAACTAGCGATTTAATATCCTGCCAACAGCCAGAACAATTAATCGAAGTCTTGTATCGTGAAATTGCTCTTCAATTAAATTTAGATTGCTACTTGTATTATTTGGTAGATGAAAATTATCAACAAATACAGTTAAATTCCTACAGCGGAATTACTTGTTCTCAAGCTTCATATTTAGAACGGCAAAAATTTGGTCAAGGAATTAGTGGTACTGTAGCACAAGAGCGTAGAGCTACAAATATAGAACGTGTATCGCACTACAATCTGGAAGCAGAATCGATTCGTAGTAATGGTATTGTTGCTTATTATTGTTTTCCTCTGATAGCTCAAGAACAACTTTTAGGTACGATTAGCTTTGGAAGCCGGACTCATTCTAGCTTTAATGATTACGAAATCGGTATAATGCAGGCAGTTTGCAATCAAATAGCTTCTTCGATTCAACGGGCTAATTTAATGAATTCGCTATCAAATGCCAATCGCATCAAAGATGAATTCCTGGCTATTTTATCTCACGAATTGCGATCGCCATTAAATAGCATTTTAGGATGGGCACAATATTTACAAATTCGCAAGCTGGATGAAACCACCACATCCAAAGCTTTAGAATCTATTGAGCGTAATAGTAGAGAACTTAATAATGTAATCGAAGAATTGCTTGATATGTCGCAGACAATTCAAGGTAAAATAAACCTTAATATCCAGAATTGTAACTTAGCTTCAATCATTGCCACAGTTCTAGAAAATTTACGTTCGGCAAGTCTCGCCAAGCAAATAGAAATTAAATTTAAATTATCTTCTCCCAAAACTTTGGAAATGGATAAATATATAGAAAATGCAACGTTTACAGATACGATTGAATCGTTAAAAAAATTTGCATCCCTGCCGACAACTTCTGCCTCGGATGCGACAGCCAAAGAGGATCTCTGTGTTGCTGGCGATCGCGAACGTTTAAGGCAAGTAATCTGGAATTTACTTTCTAATGCGATTAAATTTACCTCTTATGGCGGTTGTATAGAGGTACGCTTATTAGAAGAGAAAGCAAAAGATAATTCATTACCCTATGCCGTAATTCAAGTCAGCGATACCGGAATCGGCATAGATTCTGAGTTTATTCCTTACGTTTTTGACCGTTTTCGTCAAGGCGATAGTTCCAGCACTAGAGCGCACAACGGGCTGGGATTGGGATTATCAATTGTACGGCATATAGTAGAAATGCACGGCGGTAGCGTTTTTGTAGAAAGCCCAGGAATTGGACTTGGTTCTACATTTACAGTTAAATTGCCACTTCGGCACCCAAATGAATTGCAATCAATTAAAAAAAAATCTAAAGAAAAATGTGTAGTAATTAATTGAAAAAGAATCAGGAATTAGTTGAGAATATTAGCTATGGAACGCAAAAATTATTTGATTGAATTCAAATCGTAGCAAATTGTAAGGTGTATTGCTTGCTGCGTACAACCCACCATAAAAAAATAGTTATTAGTGTTATTTATCAATATTATCAATCGGTTCACTATAGGTTCCTTGTGGTTTATTCCCTATTCCCCATTCCCTATATCTTAATTTTCAAGTCGATAAAGCTCGCCAAGTTCTAGGGCCAACAATACCATCTGTCACCAAACCTCGACGATTTTGAAAAGCTTTAACAGCCGTTTCAGTTAAAACGCCAAAATCACCATCAATACTAATCGGGTAGCGTTTAGCAACTAAAAGCCGTTGCAAAATCCTCACAGAATTGCCTCTATCTCCAAAACGTAAAGTAGGTAATCTATTCACGGCAGTTGGTTGTAACATCATAGGTAGTTCTCGATTGAAATATTCTTTCATAAAAAATCCTTAATTACACCTTATCTAGACAGCCAAGCAATTGCCTCTGTATGCGAATAGCTTTTAAAGCTAATTAAATTTACACCAATAATTAATTAATGTAATCATATTTAAGAAAAAACCACAGATAAAATTTTATCTGTGGTTATAGTTCATTCCTCCATGAAATACGATTTCATATTTACAGCGTAATTCAGAGGCATAACTCTTTAAAGTACCCGTTGGGGGGAGATTCGGGAGTTGGGGAGATGGGGAGATGGGGAGAGGGGGAGATGGGGAGACAAGGGGACAAGGAGACAAGGAGAAGATGCAATAAACTTATTCCTAACTCCTCGCTACTCGCTCCTAACTTCATCCGTTGCCGCTACTTCATCCGTTGCCGCTACTTCATCCGTTGCCTAACTCCATCCGTTGCCTAACTCCTAACTCCTAATTCCTAA
>CAYMZW010000399.1:0-6643 GCA_964395005.1 uncultured Rivularia sp. | reverse complement strand
ACTGTTCACTGTTCACTGTTTACCCAATCCCTTCAATTACGGGATGGAAGTAGAAAGCGAATGCTAAGACAGCGTAGGTTGCGAGCAGTAAAGTTCCTTCTAACCAGTTGGATTTTCCATCGGAACTAATGCTGTTGGCAATTAATACCGACGCAGCAACGGCTACTAGTTCAAAGGGATTGAAATCTAAGTCCATTGGTTGTCCCATAAATTTGCCAATTATTACTAACAGGGGGGCAACAAATAGAGCTATTTGCATCGTGGAGCCAACGGCTACGGAAAGCGAAAGATCCATTTTGTTTTTCATTGCGACGGTAACGGCTGTAGCGTGTTCTGCGGCGTTACCAATAATAGGTACTATTACTACTCCGGTAAATAATGCTGTTAAACCAAGTTGTGATGTAGCTACTTCTAAAGAATCAACTAACAATTCTGACTCAAAGGCTACGCATAAAGTACACGCAAGTAATACCCCAACCCATAACGTAATATTGGGCTTTTTTTCGGGGGTTTCCATTGCTTCCGTTTCTGCCACTCCCACATCAAATAAGTAGGAGTGAGTTTTCATTGAAAATAGCAAAGTCAACAGATAAACAACTATTAAAACTACAGCCACAGCAAGAGAAAGGTTTTGCAAGGTTGTTTGGCTAATTCCTTCTGAAGTATAGTTAACCGCTGTTGGTACCAAAATTGCAATTACTGCCAAATTCATGGCTGCTGCATTCATACGGGCTATTAACGGCTGAAATGTTTGTTCTTTGTAACGGATTCCACCCAATAACATGGAAAATCCCATCACTAAAAGCAAGTTACCAATAATCGAACCCGTAATACTCGCTTTTACTACGTTTACATAACCAGCCCTAAGCGCGATTATGGCAATAATTAATTCTGTAGCGTTACCAAAGGTAGCATTTAACAACCCTCCAAGATTAGGCCCTACTACTACGGCAATTTCTTCTGTAGCTGTACCCATCCAAGCTGCTAATGGGATTATTGCCGCTCCAGCCGCAATGAATATGGTTAAGTCTCCCCATTCGAGAAATTTAGCTGCTAGAGAAACGGGGATAAAAGCCAGCAGAACCAAAAATACAATTTTTTTTCCAGACATTTGTCACCTGAAGTTGACGTGGGTTAGTCGCCGCAAGTATGAATTTGAACCGGAGCAATCAAAAACTAATTACTTACTTCTTATTCAAACATCAATTCTTAACATTGCTTAAATATATTCGAGACTACGACGACCACACTCCAAGATACTCCAAATGCTATGCTTAAGGGGTTCCGAGATTTTACTGTTTTGCTTTTTTTTTCCGGATATATAAAATAAAATTACGTTTTAAGTAGTGCGAGCAACTAAAAGAGCAAAAATAAATAAATCCGGATTATATTCTATACTGAGAATTAGCTCTAACTTATTAAGAGAGAATTAAAATTATCTTACTCAAGTGCCGAGGAAGATTTTGTTTGTAAAATTCGTGATATTACATAAAACAGTAAATTCTTTCTTGTATTTTGTAAACAGGACTTCTCGATCGAAAACCTGGTAGGCATTTAGTATAGATTTTAATGCGTCTGCCAATTCGTACCGCGCCCAAACAAGCGAAAAATGCAATTATTTTTGTAATTCATCTACAATTTCTGAAAATACCTTTGTGTAAGAAAACTATTTAGGAAATGTTTCGGCGCAATTGCAAGTTTACCTCTAAAAGGAATAACTCTACATGACTTTGAGAGCTGAGTTACCAACTTCTGTTGGTGCAAATTTGATTGATAATGCAAGTAACGTGGAACGTAATCTCGACCCCTTAAAAACGGCTGTGGGAGTTTATGTAACGGTACACGGTCATTTCTATCAGCCACCAAGGGAGAACCCTTATTTAAACGCTATTGAGCGTCAGCCCGGTGCTGCTCCATTTCACGATTGGAACGAACGAATTCATCATGAGTGCTATCGTCCCAACGCCTTTGCCAGAATCTTAAACGAGCATGGTGAAGTGGTGGGGATCGAAAACAATTTTGAGTATATGAGCTTCAATATCGGCCCTACATTGATGTCATGGTTGCAAAACTATGATATTGACGTATATCAGCGAATTATCGAGGCAGATAGGAAAAGCTGCGAGCGTTTAAACGGTCACGGTAATGCGATCGCGCAAGTATACAATCACATTATTATGCCGTTGGCAAGCGAACGCGATAAATTAAGCCAAATTCGCTGGGGTAAAGCAGATTTTCGTTGTCGTTTCGGACGCGATCCCGAAGGTATGTGGCTAGCTGAAGCTGCTGTAGACTATGCAACTGTAGAAGCTTTGGTAAATGAAGGTATCCGTTTCATTATCCTTGCACCTTCTCAAGCCGAACGCTGTCGTTTGATCCCCACACCTGACGAAACCTTAGAGGAATGGCATGAAGTAGGGGGAAATCAAATCGATCCCACTCGCCCTTATCGCTGTTATTTACCAGGCTCAGATAATAATTCTCAACGTCGATATATCGACATATTTTTCTATGATGGCCCAATTTCCCGAGACATGGGCTTTAGCGATGTAGTTTACAACTCCAACCATTTTGCAGGGCGTGTTGGTGCAGCAGTGCGTGGCGATCGCCGTCAGTCTCAAGTTATTTCGGTAGCTACAGACGGAGAAACTTTCGGACATCATAAAAAAGGTACCGAGAAAACTTTAGCTTATGCTTTTACGCAAGAATTTCCTAACAGAGGTTGGACGGTAACTAATTTTGCTCACTATCTAAGTTTGAATACTCCTACTTGGGAAGTTGAATTAAAACCAGTGACCGCTTGGAGTTGCGCCCACGGTGTGGATAGATGGCAAGATGATTGTGGTTGTGGTGGTGCCCCCGGCTGGCATTTAAAATGGCGCAGACCATTGCGAGATTCTCTCAATTGGCTTCGGGATCAATTAGTAGAAGTATATCAAGAACAAGGTAGTAAATATTTCTCCGATCCTTGGAAAGCACGGGATGAATATGTATCCATTCTATTAGATCGTAGCCCTAGCAATATTTCGGGCTTCCTGAATCGACATCAGAAGCACAAATTACAAGCATCCGAACAGGTAGACGCTTTGCGTTTGTTAGAAATGCAGCGTCATTCGTTATTTATGTTTACTAGCTGCGGGTGGTTTTTTGAAGAAATTTCCCGTCCTGAAGGAACTCAAATACTGCGTTATGCATCCCGCGCAATGGAATTAGCAGCAGAAGTAGCAGGGGTGCAATTAGAAGGAGATTTTCTAAAAATATTAGAAAAAGCTCCTACTAACATTGATATCTTTAGAACTGGTGCTGACGTTTATCGTCAATTAGTGTTACCATCGCAGATTAGCTTCAAACAGGTAGCAGCCCACTACGCGATTACTTCCTTATTCAACGGACACAAACCCGTAGAAAAATGGTCTGGGCTTGGAGACAAAAACGATCGAGATTCGCAACAGCATCACAAACAGATTTATTGCTATACAGCCAGCGAATTAGATCATCAATTACAGCGTTTGGGTTCCATCACCCTAGCAGTAGGTCATTTAAAGTTAGTGTCCGAAGTTACTTGGGAAAGCCAGCAAGTGGTATTCGCCGTACTCCACTTAGGAGGCTGGGATTTCCACTGCTGCATCCAGCCATTTGAAGGTAAACGGAACTACACCCAACTCAAAGACAAACTGTTAAATGCTTTACAGCAAGGTAGTGCCGCTCATACCATTTTGGTAATGACCCAACTATTTGGCGAAGAATCTTTTAATTTACAAAATCTCTTTGCCGAAGAGCGTCATAGATTAATGCGGTTATTGACTCAGGAAACACTTTCACGAGTTGACCAACTTTATACTCAAACCTATCGGGATAACTACGGAGTGTTAATGGCATTCCACCGAGACGGATTAGAAGCACCCAAAGAATTACAGGCAGCAGCAGAAATCGCCTTAGAATATCGGTGTATGATGACATTGCGTGCTTTAGAGCAAGATATTGACGAACCGCAATTAAGTTGGAATCATCTGGTAGAATTAGAGGCGATCGCCAACGAAGCCAAACATTTGCACTGTAATTTGAATCTTCCTCAAGGAAAGCAGTTATTAGAGCGATTGAGCTTGCGATTGTTATGGCAATTGTTATATGATGCCAACGGTAGTTTTGAGTTTCAGATACAGCGTTTAGAAAGATTGATTGAAGTAGAAGAACATTTAAGTTTAGGTATTTCCTTAGAACGTTCTCAAGAACTGTACTTCAATTGCCTCCACGCCGAGATACTACCGAAAACCATCGCTGAAATATTGAACGATAGCGATAAAAATCAACTGCGTCAACTTTTGAAATTGGGTAGAAAGTTAAAAGTTGATGTTAGTTATTGGGTGAATCAGTTGGGTTAGAAATCCTGTAGACAACGGTATTTTTTGAATAAAACTGATTAATTATGACGTTGCATTGATTGCAGCGTCTTTTTTTTGTAGGGTGTTTTATCGCGGAGCGTAACGCACCGAATTGTGTGGTTGTTAGATACTTGGCGGTTGAAACCGCAGCTACACAAAGCAAAACCCGCCTGCGCGGGTTAAAGATTAATCAGCATATAAATTGGCTGTAACGGAGTGAAGCTTAACATCATTCCTGAGTTGTTAGGTTACTATTCCTTTTCAAACATTATTAAAATGTTCATTTCTAAACAAAGGACTAAAGAAATATTGAATTATAGTACAATACCAGGGAATCATGAGAGAAAGTTTAGCTATATCCATATTTAGAAACTTTGGTAAAGAAGTTGGATCTATATCGAAAAAAAATTGAACTAAATCCAGTATATTTAAAGCTACTATTATAAAAGCTCCAGGCAAATAGAATGGAAGTAAAATTAGAGTTGAGAAAGCATTAATTGTACTGTTAACTTTTCTTCCATTTTCATACTCAACATAAATCCAGTCTCCTACGTGAGTGTAAAATTGTTCGCTTTTTATTGTTCTGTCGCTATTGAATCTAACAAGTACTAAAGAATTTTTAGGAAACTTAGAGTTATCAAAATCAGGGCGTAAATTATAATTACTACAATCAAATAACTGATAATCAGATGTAGGAGTATTATATTTAAGTCTAATAATTATTCTTGTAATCCACCCAAAAATTAAAACAGCTAAAGATTGTGCAGTAAGTATCATTAGTATGATTTTCCAATGATGTATTGGATTTATAAACATAAACAAGATACTCCTTGACTGTTTATAAAATAAAAAAAACAACCTAGTTGATTGAGTTAGATACGGAAACTAATATACCAATTTTGCCATAACTCAAAATCATCGTCGATATCCGAAACATCCCCACACAAAAACAAAGCTTACTCCAAATCTAGTTTTTAGCTGGTTAAAGATGAATTAGTTAAATAACTCACGCAGTTGGGTTTTGCCTGTGTAGCCGCGATTTGTAACGATTGGGAATCTGAAATAATATGGTTTCTGAGGCGCTAAAGCGCTACTACGAACTAATCAAATTTACGTCTAAATCTATTATCAAGTTTATCGGTTTTTTTACGATTGCAGGTAAAACACAAGGTTTGTAAATTGCTGATATCGTTCGAGCCACCACGGGCTAAGGGAATAATATGATCGATTGTTAATGAGGTTTCCCCATATTGTTTACCGCAGCTTTGACATTGATATTTATTGCGTTCAAATACATATTTCCTTACTGCTGAAGGAATGGAAATACGCGGTGTTTTGCTCATATAAGTCTTTGAAAGAGATTGTTTCTATATTATCTATTGTAGGTGTTTCTTCAGCAACTAAATCTCTAATACAGAAATCTAATAAAATTTTTAAATCTACTTTTTTAGAAAAATCTAAAATAACTTTGATTTGTAATTGATCTAATGCTTTAACTTGACCAAAAGTAATTAAATCACATTTAATATCTTCTTTTAAGCAAAATTTCCATTCGATGCGATTGAATATTCCTTGGTTATTTACTTCTCGAAAATATTTTTTGAGAAATTTATTTTTACTACAAAAATTTAAACTGAGATTTTTATGCTTGAAGTTGTGAACAATATTTTCTTTTATTTGATTAGTATTAAAAATAATGTTGTTCAGAACGATAAATTCTTTGTCTTCGGTAAAAGATTCAAATTTAGGATGCATACCAAGTATCAGATGTTAGATTTTAGAATATTAGATTATTAGACTGTTACAAAGCTGATTGCAGCAAACGATCAATTATCATGCAAAAAAAGAGACAGTGATATAGATTTCATCTTAATAGCGTAAATGAAATCCTTATTAATAATTCTGTTCGCTTATTTAGCTATAAAATATTAAAAAATATCTTAGATGTTATGCAGCATACATCATGTCGTCGTAGGATAATTTAGGCTGTTGAACTAAATGTTCTTCAGATAAGAATTCTAAATTAAACTCAATTTTAGCTATTTTGGTAGAATCTTTTTCATTGGGAAAGAAATCTATAGATGTAACAGTTCTGATCTTTCCTTTCTGCCAGCTTGTAGCACCAAGTCTGAGAATCTCGCAATCGTTGCCTTCTTCTGAAGAAGATAAGGTGACGCTGATATTGCAATAGCTAAAAGATGTATTAATTAATTCATATATTCTTTCTTTACTGTTACAACCATCATTTTCTTTTGTGAGAA
>CAYMZW010000398.1:0-6656 GCA_964395005.1 uncultured Rivularia sp. | reverse complement strand
TGGCTTCTTGGGTTTTTAAGCCGTTGCCGGTAATGTAAACAACTGTGGTTTCTTCAGGATCGATTTTTCCTGCTTCTACTAGTTTCTTTAATACTGCAACTGTTGTACCACCGGCGGTTTCTGTGAATATACCTTCGGTTTCAGCGAGCAGTTTCATGCCTTCGATAATTTCTGCGTCGGTAACTGTTTCGATATTACCGTTGGTTTTGTTTGCGATTTCTACTGCGTAAATACCATCTGCCGGATTTCCGATTGCAATTGATTTTGCGATGGTATTGGGCTTTTCTGGCTGAATGAAGTCGCGCTTTTCTTTGAATGCTTTGGCGATAGGGGAACATCCTTCGGCTTGTGCGCCGCTGAATCGCACTTTTTTATCTTCTACTAAACCAACTTCTTTAAATTCGTTGAAGCCTTTATAAATTTTGCTGAATAACGAACCGCTTGCCAAAGGTGCAACTATATGATCTGGTAGTTCCCAACCTAATTGTTCGGCTACTTCATAACCTAATGTTTTGGAACCTTCGGAGTAATAAGGACGTAAATTAATATTTACAAATCCCCAACCGTGGGTATTAGCAACTTCCGAACACAAACGGTTAACTTGGTCGTAATTTCCCTTAACAGCCATTAAAGTGGGGCTATAAATGAGACTTCCTAAAATTTTACCGGCTTCTAAATCTGCTGGTATGAATACGCAACAATCCAAACCTGCATGAGCTGCGATCGCCGCTGTTGAATTTGCCAAGTTTCCGGTGCTGGCGCAGGATACTGTAGTAAAACCTAATTCCTTGGCGCGAGTCATGGCAACCGATACCACCCTATCTTTGAAGCTGAGGGTGGGCATATTAACGGCATCATTCTTTATATATAGTTTCTTTAAACCCAAGCGACGAGCCAAACGATTGGAGCGTACCAAAGGAGTCATACCAGTTCCAACATCAATGGGGTTTTCGCTAGTTACAGGCAAAAATTGACGATAGCGCCATATTGAATTAGGCCCCGCTTCAATAGTTTCGCGAGTTACCGTTTGACGCAATTTGCTGTAATCGTAGCTTACTTCCAAAGGACCAAAGCAGAACTCACATACATTTTTTGCTTCAAGTTCGTACTCTGCACCGCATTCTTTACACTTCAAAGCGTGAAAAGCATGAGTAAGATTTTGGTTTTGGATGTTGGTTGCTGCTTGCATTTGGTATTACTCCCTTTATCGAACCTTTAACTTTCAACTGTCGGCTGATACTAACACGCCGCAAAAACCGAGTCAAACAAACCCGATAATTTTTGTCGGGATTAAAAAGTTTTAATATGAATTACATACTCCCTTCTCCGCTTTATGGTTTCCGATAAAAAATCCTTCTAGACGCAGAACCGAGAAGAGGAAACAATTCGCGATATAGGAGTAGATTCTGGAAGGTTGGTTTTCCTGTAACTGTGGGGAAACGTATTATCAAAGCTTGTCTGATAGGTGATAATTTTACGTCTCCACAATTTTCGCAATAACAAACAACTTGTGACAAAATTGTGAAATCATAGCGAAAATGCACTTAAATTAATATGTAATTTATGGAACACTATTCTCTTCCGGAATAATTATAAAAATAACCAACATTTCCATATATATACTGACGATATAGTAAAGATTTAAATTTAAGATTTATCTGTTACCGAAAATAGTTTTGATATTTCAAGTAATCAAAAGTCTAAAACGAACTCAATGTTTAAGGGTAAAAAACTAGCTTCCGGACATCAGGATTAACTCTATCTACCAATCGAGTCGGGGAAATATCAAAGTTATTTAGTCAAAGCTATACTCAAGAACCAGAGTTATTAAATCTAGAAAGCGAGCGGGCAATTCCAAAAAGAGTTGCAAAAAAGCCTACGTGTTAGAACGCAGGCTGAGAAGTCATAATTTGCTATTAATTCTAAAATGTCACACAAAAAGAATTTTGTCAAAAAGGGACAGGTATACCGTTCCTTGGTTGCTACTGCATTGATTGCTAATGGTGTATTTCAATTTATTGCACCTGTTTTAGCTGAAGGTTCCGCAGGTGGTCAAACCATCGATAACACTGCGACAGCAACCTACGAAGACCCCAACAATCCAGGGGAAACAATTAATACGACTTCTAATACAGTTGAAGTAACTGTTGCTGAAGTTGCTGGTATCACTGTTACTCCTGCTGGAACGGAGTTTCAAGATACGGGTGATGTAGGCGGAGATGGGAAAATCAACGTTGGTGACGAGCTTTACTACAACTATACCGTTACTAACGTAGGTAACGACCCCACTCAGTTCCGCATTCCTGACCAACCAACCGTAACAGGTCCTGCGACTCTCGATGGTGATGTTGAAATTAACTACCAGGATGGTAACGGTTGGCAACCTGTTGCTCAAGGTGGAACCACTACGAACTCAGTTAATCCCGATGAATCCGTTTTGGTAAGGGTTCCTGTCAAAGTTGAACCTGGTGCCGTAAGTGGAGATATAATCACCGTTAAATTAGGTGAAACCCCTGGTGATGACCAGAACATTCCTCGGGACAGTAACGGTGGTGACGTTTACACCGTAGATAATGGTGATGGCGATGGAGTAACTGGTGAAGTACCTGGTCTTCCTGCAAACGGCGTTCGTGAAGCTAGTGCCAGCTTAGAAGCGATTGTAGATTCTGACCTCAAGACCTACACTTTAGCTAAAGTATTAAAAGTTCGTAGCGACCACACCGTTGCTGGGAATCCTGGTCCTGAAGGAGATACAGTGACCTACGACTTAAGCTTGGAAGTTGAAAATACCGACCCAACTGGTAACGGAATTAGCCCCGCACCTTTGGAAGGTACTTCTATTAATCTTGACAGTACAGTTAGCGATAATATATTAGTCTCTGATGCGATTCCAGTGGGTACTAAACTGTCTAGTGTCGTAGCTCCTTCGGGTTGGACAGCAGTTTACACTACAAGTGCAGTTGGCACATTTAATGCTAATGCAGCGACTTGGACTACTACTCCACCAGGAGATTTAGCTACAGTTAGAAGAGTTGGTTTCATTCGCACTGGTAGCATCGCTCCGGGACAAACGGTAAATGGATTTAAAGTGACTGTTGAGGTAACAAGTACAGATACTTCAGTAACAGTTGCTAACGTTGCTCAGTTATTTGGTGAAAGCCCCAATGACGCACCAGTTTACGATGAATCTGGTGACAACAATCCCAGTAACTATAATGATGACGGAACACCTTTTGATAGTGATAATACCGATACAGACAACGATAATATTCCCGATACTTTACCTGATAATTCTATTGATGGTTCTATTAGTGACCCGAGGGATGCCGATGAAGATGGAACTCTGGATGCAGACGAGGATCCTGGTGATGTTGAAACTGATAAACAGAACAACAACACTGGTACAGGTGCAGGTGGTGAAGCTAACGTCTTCACAATTTCCCAAGTTGGAGCTACTTCATTATTAAATGGTCCGAAAGACTCACCGGATGCAGTTGCAGAGAATGACAATAATAAGGACTTCACTAACCAGTCTTCCTTGGTACCTGCGGGAACTGTTCCTGGTACAGCAGATGATCCTGGTCCAGGAATTAACCCAGATGGTGTCAGCTTCACCAATACGGTTAAAAATACTGGAGTAGACCCAGATCCTACGGTTGATACCGATGGAAACGGTATTGCAAATATTGTTTTAGAACCTATTGCACCAGATACTGCAACTGACTTACCTGATGGTACGGTAGTAACGGTTACTTACGACAGTCAGCTAGCGACTTACACATACACATACGATGAAACTACTGATGTTGGTAGTTTCACTCTTGCTTCAGGCACCCCAGTCAAGATTAGTGGAGTTGCACCCAATGCTACCGAGAACTATGGTGTAGAGGTAAATCTACCCGACGGTACCCGCCTTTCTACCGATACTGATATAGAGCGTGGTTACCCAGTACCGATCAGAGCCTTCGTTGATAACGATGGTGATAATACTGCGGATGATGACGGTAATGGAAATCCCGCAGAAAACATCACTATTGACCGGGTGTACGTTGGCTATTTACAAATGGTCAAAGAAACCCGCGTACTTCAAGGTGAGAGTACAACACCTGTAACACCAGGCGATGAAAACTTTAGTATTGCTCCTAAGACTCCTGCAACTGGACACATTTTAGAGTACCGCATCACTTACAAGAACATCTCCGAGCCTCAATCTGGTACTGACAACATAATCTTGAACGCTAGCGATATCAGAATTACTGAGGATGGTACTGCCACCATTAAAGATGAAAATGGTGAAATCATAAAGAACAACTGGGCTTTAGATAACGATGAAAACGGTGAAATCGACACCAGTAATATCAGTGGTTCGGCGACTGATTCTGGTGGTGCAAATATCGAATTCACTCCTAACGGCGACCAGACTGGTACAACTGCTAGTACTGATGTAACTAGGTATATGGTAATAGTCAGCGATGATGTTGCACCTCAAGAGATGAGAACCTTTACCTTCCAGCGTCGGATTAACGGTACTGGATTGACAGGTACAGCAACAACACCAACACCATAGATTGAATTAATTGTAGAGACGATTTCTGATTCGCGTCTTTACTTCAACTCACCGGAAGCCGGATGAGCTAGAAACCCGGTTTCTCTATGAAATCGGGTTTATTAAAACCCAATTCTCAACATTAAATTTCAGCAATACTTATTGAGGTAATTCATATGAAGCGTTTTTCTATTGCAAGTTTAGGTGCAGTTGCATTAATTGCAGGTATGACTTTCAGCAGTCAAATTCCTGTAGTTGCAAATATCTTCCAAGATGGGGCTGCTGTTGCCCAAAATGCTAAGAAAGGACAAGTACAGTTGCGCTTGAAAGCAGAAAAGAAAATTGTCAGCAAAGATGCTCAAGGTAAGCAAAAAGTAACCTGGCAAGAGTTATCGAATGGCGCTCAAGTACAGCGTGGTGAAGTACTGCGCTACTCGATATTTGGTGCAAATAATGGTAGTAAGGCAGTTAATAATCTTGCTATCAATCAACCAATTCCTAAAGGAATGTCTTTCGTACTGAACTCTGCAACTGTAAATGCTAATTCCGGCGCACAAATTACTTACAGTATTAACGGTGGTAAGACTTTTGTGAAAAATCCTACTGTTCAAGTTAAGTTAGCAGATGGTACGGTAGCAACTCGTCCCGCTCCAGATACTGCTTATACTCACGTTCGTTGGAATTTTGGTAAATCAGTTCCTGCAAAAGCAGCTGTTAATGGAACTTATCAAGTAAAAGTACGCTAAAGAAATTTTAGGAGACGTTGCGGTGCAGCGTCTCTAAAACATTAAAAAATAATTTATAACTATCAAAGATATCTACGATCGTTAGATAGAGGAAATTAGATGCAAAATATCATTAGGGGAAGATGCGAACAACTAATCCCAGTAATTTAGAAAAACCGCACGCTCCGGATGAATACTTGGTTCCTCACAATGACTAAGCGTATTACATTTATTTTTATCCATCTACTTAAAAGCTTAATAGTGCGTTAGCAGACATAACGGTAAGAAATTAAAAAAGCGCTAAGTGTCTGATTATTAATTATATTAGGAGAAATTCGTGAGCCGCAAAAAGAAGCGATACCAGATTTATGGTAGTAGCTGGTTCCGGCGGATAGCGGCTACCTTTTTAGCAGGAAGTATTGTTCAAAGTCCTATTTCTACATTTGCTCAAAAGGTTCCAAGTCCGGCAATTAGCAACCAAGCTGAATTTAGCTATAAAAACAAAAAAACTAATCAAATTTTTCGGGGAATCACCAGTCAAATACAAGTTAATCCTGATGCAACATTAATCGATCCATTAGGAAGAATTTTAGCTTGTGGGGGACAACCTTTAGCCGATTATACCGGATATTCTGTAGCTTTATATGACCCCGATCCTAACGATCCTACGGGAACAGAATTAGGACAGTTAACGCAATTAACTACAACGGAATTACCGGATATTGAAGGGAATGGTGTTTTTAGAGGTCTTGAACCAAACGAAACAAATATTAACCCATTTCCTTTAAGTAATGTCGAGGAAGGTTTCTACAATTTCTTATTCGACCCTAATAGAGGTCAAGTTGATGCTGGTAGAACTTTTATTTTAGTAGTTAATCCTCCGGAAAATTCTGGTTTTTCACAACGACGCGTTCAGTTAGAAATTAATCAAAGTACTGGTAGTATTCAAAATAATGTTGTTCGCTACACTGCGACATCTTTAGATGGTCAACCTATCAGCGTTAATGGTGGTACTCAAATTACCGATACGGTTGTTTTTGTTCCTAATGCTGAAACTGTTGGGCTAGATTTATTAGCATTTGACTTTGATTTAGGTTTGTGTCAATCCGAGCAGATTACTATTACTAAAACCGGGGATAGAGCAACCGCAGAACCGGGAGAAACAGCGGTTTATCGTCTCACCTTAAGAAATACTGGTGATGCTGGTTTAGATAATGTAGTCATTACCGACCAATTCCCCTTGGGATTCAAGTTTTTACCCGAATCCGTTCGCGGTCAAATAGGGGATGAAGAAGTTGCGGTAACTACTGAAGGTAATGGTTCTAACGTAACCTTCCGAACTGATGCAACTATTCCTCAAGGTGGCGTACTTAATATAGTCTACG
>CAYMZW010000397.1:0-6664 GCA_964395005.1 uncultured Rivularia sp. | reverse complement strand
CTCCGTAATTGGGCATGGGGCATTGGGCATTGGGAATGGGGGATTGGGCATTGGGCATTGGATTATTTTCTATTACCTATAGATTTAAGGTAGGCGTTGAGTTTGGGTGATAGCTCATCGGTTATTGGTTTGAGTTTTAATGATTGTTCTTTAGTTAGTAGTTTTCTTACATAAGCTAATCTTAAAAAACAGATAGTTTCATACAAAGAGCCTCTCGCGATTCTAACAAAGCGACGATTATCTTGGTCATTGAAACGCCCTCTCCCTTCAGCAATATTCGCACAAACGCTATCAGCCGAACGAACTATTTGTTTACCAACCGTATCTTTTTCAAAATAATTCCAACCTTGAACAATATTCCAAATTTCATTAGCCAACTTTTCAGCTAATTGATAAACCTTTAACTCTTCAAAATCAGGTTTTGCCAAATTAATTTATAAAAATTACAACACATCTCTATAATTCCCAAAATCACCCAAAAAATAACACTACCCAATCCCCAATCCCCCATGCCCCATGCCCAATCCCCCATGCCCAATCCCCCATGCCCAATCCCCAATTCCCCACTTTTGCCTGATAATATAAATAACGCTTCAAATAACTTTACGATTTATATATACAATGGCGAGAGATTTACGGGGATTTATCAAAATTTTGGAAGAAAGGGGACAATTAAAGCGAATTACCGCTAAAGTTGACCCTGAGTTGGAAATTGCGGAGATTTCTAACCGGATGCTGCAAAAAGGTGGCCCCGGTTTGATTTTTGAAAATGTTAAAGGTGCTGATTTTCCGGTTGCGGTGAACTTGATGGGAACCGTGGAAAGGATTTGCTGGGCTATGAATATGTCACATCCCCAAGAATTGGAAACTTTGGGGAAAAAGTTGGCGATGTTACAGCAGCCAAAGCCACCAAAAAAGATTTCTCAAGCAGTCGATTTTGGCAAGGTTTTGTTTGATGTTGTCAAAGCCAAACCGGGAAGAGATTTTTTTCCTGCTTGTCAGCAAGTTGTGGTGCAAGGAGATGATTTAGATTTAAATAAATTACCTTTGATTCGCCCTTATTCCGGTGACGCTGGCAAAATTATCACTTTAGGATTGGTAATTACCAGAGATTGCGAAACCGGCACGCCAAACGTCGGCGTGTATCGCTTGCAACTACAATCTAAAAATACCATGACCGTACACTGGCTCTCGGTGCGCGGTGGAGCCAGACATTTACGCAAAGCTGCGGAGAATGGCAAGAAACTCGAAGTAGCAATTGCTTTAGGTGTCGATCCGTTAATTATCATGGCAGCAGCAACACCGATTCCGGTAGATTTATCCGAATGGTTGTTTGCGGGTTTATACGGTGGTTCGGGAGTAAGTCTAGCTAAATGTAAAACAGTAGATTTAGAAGTACCCGCAGATTCCGAATTTGTTTTAGAAGGAACAATTACCCCTGGGGAAGTATTGCCAGATGGGCCATTTGGCGACCATATGGGCTATTACGGCGGCGTTGAAGATTCACCTTTAGTCAGGTTTCAATGCATGACACACCGCAAAGAGCCAGTGTATTTGACTACATTTAGCGGTCGTCCGCCAAAAGAAGAAGCCATGATGGCGATCGCACTCAACCGTATATACACCCCAATTCTGCGACAGCAGGTTTCCGAAATCGTAGACTTCTTCCTACCAATGGAAGCCTTAAGTTACAAAGCAGCGATAATATCTATAGATAAAGCATATCCCGGACAAGCACGAAGGGCAGCTTTAGCATTTTGGAGCGCTTTACCGCAATTTACCTACACTAAATTTGTGATTGTAGTAGATAAAGATATAAACATTCGTGACCCCCGTCAAGTCGTATGGGCAATCAGCTCCAAAGTAGATCCCACCAGAGACGTGTTTATATTGCCCAATACTCCCTTCGACACCTTAGACTTTGCCAGCGAGAAAATAGGCTTAGGTGGAAGAATGGGAATTGATGCAACTACTAAAATGCCCCCAGAAACCGAACACGAATGGGGTGCGCCATTGGAATCCGATGACGAAGTAGCCGCGATGGTGGAAAGAAGATGGGCAGAATACGGTTTAGATGATTTGAAATTAGGAGAAGTTGACGTTAACTTATTTGGTTACGATATGAAATAAAACTAATTGTTAATGTAGAGACGTGAAATTTCACGTCTCCAGATGTATTTCGCCAACATAACCAACCTTTCATCTAAATAATATTTGTTTTTATCTATGATTGTTATTGAATAAAAGATAATTAAACCCCACAGACACCGAGAGCGCAGAGGAAGATTTTAAAAGAGAGGTTAAAAAATGTATTCTCCATTTCTGGGGATGAATCCTTACACTCGTACTGGCTTCCTACTTCTAAGTTCCAACTTCCTATTCTTTAATCAAGTTATATCTATTAAACATATAGAAAAACTCTATCATCTATTCAAATCGATAATTATCATTGTCATTCATTTACTATAAGTAAGTATAATTACTAATTCCGGCAATGATAAAGTTTTACTTATACAAGTAATATAATATTTTTTTAATAATTACTACTAAAAAGTGTATCTTTTTTTTCTCAAAGGCTGTATTCTAGTTTTTACAGCAATGAATTATTTAGCAAAACGACCCGAAAAGGCGTTTACTTAACGTTACATTGCGGATTCCTATTGTTACTATAAATTATCAAAAAGCAGACTTCACTAATGTTTGCCGATAGGTACTTGCTATTTATAGCAGTATATATTGGTCAATTTTGTTGTACAAACTTAACAGAAATTGACTAAAAGGAAACATCATGACAGAGTTTTTTAATCGTATATATCGACGTAAATTTATATTAACGGTTGGAGCATCGGCAGGAACTGTTTTGCTGGCAGGCTGTGCCGGGAAATCTACCGGAAGAAGGGGCTGGTAATACGGCAGCACCGACAGCAGCGGAACCAGTTGCAAATGTTGAACCTGCTCTCTAACCAGAAACTACAGCAGTTAAACTAGGGTACATTCCGATTGTTGAAGCTGCATCTTTAGGGACTTCCAACAAATAAAATAATCAATAAAAAAGAGGAATTACAACGTGGATTTTCTGTCCAATTTCTTGACGCTCTTCTTAGGGAAGTTGCAGTCACCGACACTGGGCTTTTTGATCGGTGGCATGATTGTTGCCGCCCTCAATAGCCGACTACAAGTTCCAGATCCGATTTATAAGTTCATCGTCTTCATGCTGCTCATAAAAGTCGGTCTGAGCGGCGGCATTGCGATCCGCAATGCCAATTTGCTGGAGATGCTGTTGCCTGCGCTGTTCGCCATGATAGTGGGAATCCTGATTGTGTTCATCGGGCGCTACACGTTGGCTAAGCTGCCGAACGTCAAGACCGTGGATGCCATTGCGACTGCGGGCTTGTTCGGTGCAGTGAGTGGCTCTACCCTCGCCGCTGCCCTGACGCTAATGGAAACGGAAAGCATCACATACGAACCTTGGGCCGCCGCACTATATCCCTTTATGGATATCCCAGCGCTCGTGACTGCGATTGTTTTAGCCAGCATTTATACCAGCAAGAAACGCGATGCAGCAGAAAAGTATCAAAGCAAGCAGGAGTCTTACAGCAATCAGGAGTATCTCAGCAAGCAAGGCGGTACCTTAGTCAAGTATAGCGGCGGGCAGGACGCTAACACAGGCGGATATTCCGGCGGCGGGCAGGGCATTACCGCAAGCGGGTATCCCAAACGCGAGACAAAGCGGGTCAAGGTATGGCCCATCGTGAAGGAAAGCCTCCAGGGTTCTGCACTATCAGCATTGCTGCTCGGTCTAGCTTTAGGTATCTTAACCCGGCCCGAAAGTGTCTATGAAAGCTTCTTCGACCCTCTCTTCCGCGGTCTGCTTTCAATACTGATGCTGGTAATGGGTATGGAGGCTACGGCAAGGATCGGCGAGCTACGTAAGGTGGGTCAGTGGTACGCCCTATATGCCTTTGTGGCACCGCTACTACATGGACTCATAGCCTTCGGTTTCGGCTGGATTGCCCATGAAATCACGGGATTCAGCGCTGGTGGTGTCGTCATCCTAGCCGTAATTGCTGCCTCCAGTTCAGACATCTCAGGACCGCCCACTTTAAGAGCCGGTATCCCGTCGGCTAATCCCTCCGCTTACATAGGCTCATCCACAGCCGTCGGTACGCCCGTTGCGCTTGCCATAGGAATACCGCTCTTCATCGGACTCGCCCAGGCACTAATAGGCAGTTGATATCACAGGGGTCGCCCCGGCTGGATTAGCGCCCCGCGCCTACGGTGTTGACGTTTGTCTGAGTTTCTATGTAGTTTAATGAATACACATGTAAGGAGGTAACTAACATGACCCAGCAAGCCGCCAAGCTCGTCATCGTCACAGAAAAGTTGTTGATGAAAAAAATCGCTCAGATCATCAATGAAGCCGGGGCTACCGGTTATACGGTGGTGCCCGCTGGTGGTAAAGGTAGTCGCAACGTACCCTCGTCGGGACAACCCACCGTTTCCTCCGACAACTTCTCGAATATAAAGTTTGAGGTACTCACCCCCAATCGGGAAATGGCCGTGAAGATTTCGGATGAGGTTGCAGCGCAGTTTTTCGACGATTATTCAGGTATCGCCTATCTCTGTGATGTGATGGAGGTACTACACGCGCACAAGTTCTAATTCAAAACCCAACCAATTAAACCAAAAAAGCCGGAGCATGATGGGCACCCTCAAAGGTTTTTCTTCCTGAAAGAACTTTTAAAGAACCATATACCCCGGCTTTTTAGTGACCTTGCTTTCTGCTTGCAGGACTTTGACACTGGCTAAGAACCCATTTCAAAGCAATAATGAGAATAAAGGAAAGCGGTTGCTATTTATCATTGATTATTTTATTTCTTGCAAGTCCCCTATAGTTCACAGACCATTTAAAACTCTTAACTTATCACCGATTAGCGACATTCAAACAAGTCAAAACTTCAATATTAATTAGAATTCTTAAAGCTTAGCTTATTTACTTTTTACACAATTGTCGTATGATGAGTTATAGCAAATTATACTTTCATAGACGTTACTCTATGTTAATCATTAAAAAAACATAAAGATAACAATATCTGATTTACGTAGACTTATTAACAATGTAATCCGGTGCATTATCATACAGTCTCAAAATAGCAAGGTAAAAAAAATCAACCTTTTGGTGATAGTATTTATTATTGAAGATAATTTTACTGTCCTATGGGGTTTTTTAGGGAAAATAATTTTTGCTAATTAAATAACGATAATAAGGCTATGCGTTGCTCTTCTTAAAGCTTTAGCAGCTCTCATTGCCGCGAATATTTGCTATTACTGCTTATCAAACATGATTTCATGAGCAGACAGTAAAGTTTTGCTTAAATTGTCACAACATTAGAAATAAAAATAATTAAACACGAACAATTACTACTCAGAAAATGATCTTTTCTTTAAATAATGCAAATAACTAATAAAATTCATTTTAGGAATCTGCGCGGCGACATATTTGGTGGTTTAACTGCTGCGATTATTGCTTTACCGATGGCGCTGGCTTTCGGGGTAGCTTCTGGTGCCGGACCTGCTGCTGGTCTTTGGGGTGCTGTTTTAGTCGGCTTTTTTGCGGCATTATTTGGCGGTACTCCGACATTAATTTCCGAACCTACCGGACCGATGACGGTGGTAATGACTTCGGTTATTGCTCAGATGATAGCGTCGCAACAGGGGGATAGAACCGCCGGGTTAGCATTGGCCTTTACTGTAGTAGTAATGGCTGGAATAATTCAAATTATTCTTGGTGCATTGAAGTTGGGAAGATACGTTACTTTAATGCCTTATACGGTGGTTTCCGGTTTCATGTCTGGAATTGGGATAATTCTAATTATTTTGCAAACAGCACCGTTTTTAGGACAATCGAGTCCTAAAGGAGGGGTATTTGCTACGCTGCAAAATATACCGAACCTGATTGCAAATATTCAACCGTTTGAAACCATTTTGGCTGTGTTAACTATTGCTATTCTGGTATTTTCTCCGAAGCAGATAAATAAATATATTCCCCCGCAGCTATCTGCTTTAGTGATAGGAACAGTTGTTTCTCTTGTTTTCTTTGGCAATGCTGATATCCGCAGAATTAGCGATGTTGGTCAAGTTGCAACAGGTTTACCCGAATTCGTAATGCCTGTATTTAATGCAGAACTATTCCAAACCATGCTCATCGACGCTTTGGTTTTGGGTATGTTGGGTTGTATTGATGCCTTACTGACATCAGTAGTTGCCGATAGTTTGACTCGCACCGAACACGATTCTAATAAAGAATTAATCGGTCAAGGTATAGGTAATATCGTCTCTGGATTATTCGGCGGTTTGCCTGGTGCTGGTGCGACGATGGGAACTGTAGTAAACATTCAAACAGGCGCTCGCACGGCGCTTTCTGGCTTAACTCGTGCCTTGATTCTGTTGATTGTAGTGTTATGGGCAGCACCTTTAACTTCTGTAATTCCTCTAGCGGTATTAGCAGCGATTGCTTTGAAAGTAGGTATAAACATTATCGACTGGAGCTTCCTCAAACGCGCTCATAAAGTATCGCCCAAAGCTGCCTTAATTATGTACGGTGTAATTATTCTCACCGTATTTGTTGACTTAATTGTTGCGGTTGGTGTTGGGGTATTCGTTG
>CAYMZW010000396.1:0-6666 GCA_964395005.1 uncultured Rivularia sp. | reverse complement strand
TCCTAACTCCTAACTCCTAACTCCTAACTCCTAACTCCTAACTCCTAACTATTTTAAATTCCTAACCGTTGATAAACTTGATCTAGGTGCTGTAGATGGTGTTTAGGATCGAAACAGGCTTCTATTTCTGGGGATGATAGTTTGTCTGTGACGCGAATATCTTTGGCAATTAAATCGTGAAAATTGCCGTCTTTTTTATTCCATGCTGTATGAGCGCTTTCTTGAACTATTTGATAAGCTTCTTCGCGGTTCATTCCTTTTTCAACTAAAGTTAATAAAACTCTTTGGCTGAATACTACACCTCCGTAACAGTTCATATTTTTTGCCATGTTTTCGGGGTATACCAACAAATTCTTAATTAAGTTGACTGATTCCTTTAACATAAAATGGGTCAAAATACAAGAGTCTGGTAAAATTACTCTTTCTACGGAACTGTGAGAAATATCTCTTTCGTGCCACAGTGCGACGTTTTCAAGGGCTGCAACGGCGTTTCCACGCACGATTCTTGCCATTCCGGTTAATCTTTCGGAACGGATGGGGTTACGTTTGTGGGGCATTGCCGAAGAACCCTTTTGTTTTTTTGAGAAAAATTCTTCTACTTCGAGGACATCTGTTCTTTGTAAGTTGCGAATTTCTACAGCGAAACGTTCTAGGGAAGCGGTTGTTAAAGCTAGTTGTTGGAGAAAATCGGCATGGCGATCGCGTGAAATAACTTGAGTGGATGCCGTGTCTGGTTGAAGTCCGAGTTTTTCACAAGCGAGTGCTTCCACGCGGGGTTCAATATTTGCGTAGGTACCGACGGCACCGGAAATTTGTCCGACGGCGATGGTTTTGCGTAGGGTATGTAAACGCTGTTGGTTGCGTAAAACTTCGGCTAACCATCCAGCCAATTTAAAACCAAAGGTGATAGGCTCAGCATGGATTCCGTGAGAGCGTCCAATCATTACAGTGTAGCGATGTTCGCGGGCTTTTTCGCGAATGGCTGCGATCAATTCTTCCTGAAGCAGAATAATTAAATCCAAACTAGCGAGCATTTGTAGCGCTAAAGCAGTATCTAGCACATCAGAGCTTGTCATTCCTAAATGAATATATCGTCCTGCATCACCAACATATTCATTGACATTTGTCAAGAAAGCAATCACATCGTGGCGGACTTCTGCTTCAATTTCGAGTACTCTTTTAACATCAAAATTCGCCTTAGCTTTAATTTCTCTTACAGTTTCGGCAGGGATATAACCTAAATCCGCTTGTGCCTCGCAAACTGCAATTTCTACCTGTAGCCAGGTTTGAAATCTGTAAGAATCAGTCCAGATATTGCCCATTTCAGGCAGAGTATAGCGTTCAATCAACGTCCGCGCCACCGAATACAACTAACTTATTGTACAGGTTGTTAGTAGATAGTAGATAGTTGTTAGTGGTTAGTTGTTAGTTGTTAGGAGTTAGGAATTAATTTGGATCTTTTACCAATTACCAATCCCTAATGCCCAATCCCCAATGCCCAATCCCCAATGCCCAATCCCCATTACCTAAAAAAATCGCTCCCCGTCGAATTAAATCATCTTTGACTTGTGGGGAGATTCCGGGATTGTTTCCGAAGCTTGTATTTTCAACATTTGCACCTTTTAGATTGGCGGCATCAAGGAAAGTATTTCTCAGATTAGCACTTCTAAGGTCGGCACTAATCAAACAAGCTCCATCAAGGTGAGCGTTACTAAGATTTGCACCTCTAAGATCGGCACGAATTAAATTTGCACCACTTAAATAAGTTTTTATCAGCTTAGCAGCTTTGAGATTGGCATCGGTGAAGTTAGCACGAATTAAGTTAGCATTATTCAGCTTTGCTCGCATCAAGTTGGCGCTACTAAGATTGGCATTACTAAAGTCTGTATTAATTAAATTGGCTTCTTTGATATTAGCTCCACTCAAATCGGCATAACTCAGGTCTGCATTGCTAAGGTTGGCATTACTAAGATTTGCATTTTTAAGATTGGCTGCTTCAAGATTGGTATTTATCAAATTAGCATTTTCAAGGTTGGCATTTTCGAGATTAATTCCTTCAACAATGGCATCGCTAAAGTTAGTATCTCTGAGATTTGCACCGCTAAGGTTGGCATTAACTAAATAAGTACAGCTAAGATCGACACCAATAAGCAGAATATCAACTTGCTGATTGACAATCTGCCAAACTAAAAGCCACTTATCATCAAGCTTTGTATGACAATCAATTATTGTACCGCTTAAATTAACATAAAAAAGATTGGCTCCTTCAAGATTGGCTTTTTCTAGATTTGCACTACTCAAATCGCAACCACTAAGGTCTGCACCGGAAAGATTGGCTTTCTTTAAGTCGGCATTAGTTAGGTCTTTTCCAAAAGCTCCGTTTTCTAGAATATCTTTAACTAAACTAGATTTTTGATCTTTTTTGACACTCGATTTATCCTTATGGTCACTCAAAAAATAAACATCTTCAATGGGAATCCCCAATACTTCAACCAGTTTCCCTTGTACAAATAATTCTTGAAGTTTTTTCAATGATAAAAGCGAACCATTTAATCTAATACTTCCTGCTTCTATACCAATAACTATTAACTGCCTATCTCGTGTAATTTTTCGCAGATGGGTTTCAATTATTCTCAGCCTTACAGGATTAATTTCATGCAAAGTACCGCTAAGAACAAATACTAATTGCTGGCGATCGCTCATTAGTAAGGAGTTTACTATATCGGCTTGAATATAATCACTTTCAAAGTTTTCCTCGGGTAATTTACTATCCATCTTTTAGATTTTAGATTTTAAATTTTAGATTTTAGATTTTAGATATTTAAAAGCGTTTGCTGATTATTGATTTAATTCTGAATTATTCTCATTTTAATCTTTGATAAATAAAACTAGTAAATCGACCGCGATTAATTAAACATTTGTATTCATATTCCGTTACAAACTCGTTACCTTAGTTTACATAAAAAATTTAATTGACAAGATTCTCAATTAGCTCACGAGATTACAAGGCTTTGCGCCAAAATGTGATATTGTTATTTTGAGGGAAGCAGTTTATTCTATTTTCAATTAATCAAGCTAATAATCCTCTAATAAGCAGCAATTCGCTTGATGAATGTATTATAAACCTTCATTTTCATACTACAATGTCAGAGAATCATGAATTAATGCCCGATGTTCATATGAAGCAATATTAATTCTATTGTTGTAAAAAATACTAAAAATGGGGTGTTTGAATACGAGTATTGACAATAAAATTATTTTATGATTTTAGATAACTTAAAAATTTGACTTCTTCTAAAGCTGGAGTGTTAAATATTGGTAGCGAACATTATTAAATGCTTCAAAACTATTATTTAATATAGGTTTTAGATCTACTACTGAGATAAAGTGAACATGAAAATCGACGCATCTCGCCAAATCGCTCAAATGCCTATTGTTCCGTTGAGATGCGTCGATGGCTTACAGGGTAAGGGTTTGAAGCTTGTGTTTTGTGCATTTTCGGACATCATATATAATGTATTTCAGAGATGCGTCGATTTGGCTCCCCAAACCCTTACTGGGCAAGGGCTGCTGAACGAACTCCCCACCGATTGGGTTAATTCGGATTAGTTGTAGGTATGGGTGCATCTTTTTAGTTTATTAAATTAAGGAAACCCCACCGATTGGGTTAATTCGGATTAGTTGTAGGTTGGGTTAGACGCACTACAGATTTGACGGAGCAACCGATAATATAAGATTGCGTCGTAACCCAACAACTCGACATCTCATATAAATGTTCTATTCAGAATTAAACTCATTTTTCACAAGATATAGTTGATATATATTGCGAATTTAATCAAAAATAGAAATGTTGGGTTACGACTATTGGAAATTTATTCGTTAATAACTAGATATCTTTGTACGTCTAACCCAACCTACCTGCTTTAAACCCAAGGTGCGATTGCAATAGGTATATGTTGGTTTTAGAATACTTAGTAGAGTAAAGGTGAAAATATGCCAGATATAGTTGATATTGCTGTTGGTGCTGATTCTTTTAAAACCTTAGTTCAAGCGGTACAAGCTGCTAATTTAGTGGAAACATTAAAGAGTAGCGGACCTTTTACAGTTTTTGCACCTAATGATGAAGCTTTTGCGAAATTGCCTCCAGGAACTATTCAAACGCTGTTGCAAAACATTCCTGGGCTAGCGAGAATTCTTACATATCATGTTGTACCGGGCAAATTAATGCAGGCTGATTTAGCAAAATTGAAAACTGTAAATTCTGTGGAAGGCTCTAGTATTAATATTAACTGTAACGGTAATTTTGAAGTGAAAAACGCCACAGTTTTAGCAGCAGATATCGAAGCTGATAATGGTGTAATTCATGTAATTGATAATGTCATTCTTATGGGTTGATAGATGTAGATGTAGGTTGGGTTAGACGCATTAGAGGATGTTTTAAAAATAAAATACCCGGCGGTTTAAACCGCTACTACACAGGCAAAGTCCACCTCCGTGGACTAATAGATTTTAAACCCAGGAAGGTGGGTTTTGGTTGTGTAGCTAAGCCAGTGCGTTGGGCGGGTTCCCGACTTGAAGCAACTGGCGTGCGGTTTAAACCGCCAGATTAAATATTAAATTAAACTTTTAAAACTTCCCTTTCTACTAAACAGTTGCAAATTTTCTAACTTTAAGTCTAAGAGGCATTTTATCTAGGGGAAAAACGGTGATATTTTGACCTAATTGTTCGAGGGATGAACGTCCATTAATTAAATCCCAATCAAAATGGTAAATGAGTAAAGAGAGAATTACAGTTGCTTCTAATATTGCTAAAGGGGCACCTAAACAGTAATGAGCGCCAAGGGAAAACCCGAATAAAGTCGGCTCTATCCCACCATTTTCTTGTACATCCAACCAACGTTCGGGATGAAATGCTTCTGGTTGTTGATACATATCAGAATCTATTCCTGCTAACATTAAATGTAACCTGATTGCTGTATCAGCAGGAACAAATTCTTCTTTAATTGAAGTATCACGCTGGGCAATTACGTTTATTTGTGCAGCTACAGGATGAAGACGCATAGTTTCTCTAAAAATAGCTTCGACGTAAACCAATTTTTTCAGAGATTCAATATTCAAACCTTCTTCAATAACTGGTTCGATTATTTCGCGAGCTTTTTGAAGAACTTGGGGATTAAGAGCTAATTCTCCCATTGCAAAAGAGAGAGTATGAGATGTGGTATCATGTCCAGCAAAAAGTCCTGCACGTACATCGTTAATCAAATTATCAGGTGTATATTTTGGAGATTTAGCCATTTGAAACACCATTGAATCTTTCAAAGTTTGATTAACTTGAGAAAGTTCGTTTTGCTTTAATTCTTGATTCCTGGCTAATTTAAAAGCTAAATCTATTCTAGGACGCAAAAAACTATTTAAATAATTTTGAGCTTCTCGGTAAACTTGATTTTTTTGAGTGGGAAGATATTTAAGCCAATTAAAGCCTGTAGTACCTTGTACTAAAACTTGTTTTTCTAAAATTGCTAAAGAGGAATATACTTTTTCTGAATCTAAAATAGGTTTAATTGGATCTTCTTCGGGAATCAAAGGAACACCGAGCATAAAATAGGAAATAATGCTCATCGTATATTTTAAAAACAAAGGATCTATTTCAACAACTTCGTTTTTTTTGGCTTTTTCTTCGAGCTTTTCGATTAAAGTTAAACTTGCCGTCTGGATTACGTCGAATTGAGCCAGAAATTTACTAGAAGCTAAAGCAGGTGTCCAAGCTTTGCGTCGCCATTGCCATTCTTCTCCAATTTGATTGCCTAAATGGACACCAAAAACATCTGCGTAAGCAGCATAACCCTCACCACCTCTAGCAAAATCTCCGTCTTTTTGACCTTTGAGAAGTATTTTTTGAATTAACTTTGCATCTCCTATGACTACACTGGGCTTATCAAAATTCCAAATAACAAATATATCTCCTAACTCTTTTGACCAATCGATAAATAATTGAGGTAATTTTCCAGCTTTAAGCGCCTCCACTAAATCTAATAAATTACCAAATAACCAATGTCCTTTAGGTGAAGGAAGATTTCGCAAAGAACTATATTTCTGATAATTCTTCCACCGTTTCAAACCAAATGCACTCGTTGCTGCGATCGCGATTCCACTTCCGGCCAAAATTGCTAAAGACATATCTTTAAAAAATTAAGCTCTATTTGTCGGCATTCTACCAAAAAAAATAAAGGTGGATTTGATTTTCAACCGATAATATATATTGCGTCGTAACCCAACAAGTTGATATATAAGAGCGATTTTTGATTAAAACGAAATCGGCACTAAGTTGTAGGTTAGGTTAGACGCATTAGAATAATTGATTTTCAACCGATCATTTATATTGCGTCGTAACCCAACAAATTGATATCGAAGAGCGATTTTTGATTCAGAAGAAGTTTTAAAAGTTGTAGGTTGGGTTAGACGCATTACAACATTTGATTTTCAACCGATCATTTATATTGCGTCGTAACCCAACAAGTTGATATATAAGATCGATTTTTGATTCAGAAGAAGTTTTAAAAGCTGTAGGTTGGGTTAGACGCATTACAATATTTGATTTTCAACCGATAATATATATTGCGTCGTAACCCAACAAGTTGATATATAAGATCGATTTTTGATTAAAAC
>CAYMZW010000395.1:5440-6667 GCA_964395005.1 uncultured Rivularia sp. | reverse complement strand
TTAACTCGTTTCCAGGCTCTGCCTGGAAATGCATACAGGGAGGCTCTGCCTCCAGATTAAAGCAGAGGCAGAGCCTCTTAAAATGCATTACAAGGTAGAAGCTTGTAACGATAAAAAATTACTTATTAATGATGCGTTACGCTGTCGCGATAACGCACCCTACAAATATTTGATAATCCAAAATCTAAAATCTAAAATCTAAAATCCAAAAATGCTAATAGCACAACTTGGTATCAATGAAATTTTAAATGATGGTGCAACAACTGCCCAAAGTATTGCTGAAGGTTGGGATCGACAATGGGTAGATTTGTTGCAAAATAATACCGATACTAATTTATATGGAGCTTTAACAAATCTTGGTGTATTTTTCGCCGTCGGCACTCTATTAATTTTTATGATGCAATGGTTAAAAGATACTATAAATAATGATTATTCTCGTCCGATATCGGGTTTAATTTGGCCTTTTATCGTAGTGCTATTTTTAACCAATACCGGCAATGGAACTGTATTATCAAATTTAACTTTGGGAGTGCGAAATTTTGTAAATAGCATCAACGAACAAGTTGTAGAATCAGCCGATGTGAATCAAACTTACCAACAAGCAATTAATATGAGTATTGCCGAAGATGTAGTAGGTTCTTTATTACGCCCTTGTCAATCTTTAAATGGAGAACAACAAAGACAGTGTTTCGTTAAAGCAACAGAAAAAATTGATATTTTATGGGAAGAATATAGAAACTTATATGGCGATCGCCTTTGGATAAGTAGATTAGAAAACCAGGTAAATCAAATCACTTTGGGCACTGGTATTTTATCGGAAGAAGCATTTAATTCTTTAATTGGCTCCACCGCTCAAATTACTATAAAAAACTTTTTAATTTCCCTACAATCAGCCTTTCAAAACTTAATAGAAGCTACAATGCTATTAATAGCAGCATTAGGGCCATTAGCGGTAGGTGGTTCATTATTACCAGTTGCGGGGAAACCCGTTTTTGCATGGTTGACAGGCTTTTTCTCCCTAGGAATAGCCAAAATATCCTTCAATATTATTGCCATATTAACAGCAGCAGTAATCGTTAACGGCCCAGCCCAAAATTCCAACACCAACCCAGACTTAATGTGGTTTATCATCTTCCTCGGAATTCTAGCCCCAATTTTATCCTTAATCACAGCAGGAGCAGGAGGTTTTGCAGTCTTCAACGCCATCAGCAATACCGCTTCCTGGGT
>CAYMZW010000395.1:0-5340 GCA_964395005.1 uncultured Rivularia sp. | reverse complement strand
CAGGAGCAGGAGGTTTTGCAGTCTTCAACGCCATCAGCAATACCGCTTCCTGGGTGAAATCAGTAAGTAGTTAGGAGTTATGAGTTATGAGTTATGAGTTAGGAGTGATTGCATTTCTATATCTGCTTCTTATCTTCTATCAGAAAGCGAGACTAAGTTTTGCTGGGTTAGTAGTAAGCGATTTATCGCTCTTAAGGACGCGCATTCCTCACTACAAACCTATAAAATAATATAAATAATATTGCTCTCCAATTCATAACTCCTAATTCCCAACCTTAAACTCCTAACTCCTAACTATTAACTCCTAACTATTAACTCCTAACTCCTAACTCTTCATCATGGTGCGTTTACTAGAAAAACGAAAACGAAAAGGAAATCTGTTTGTTACCTTAGCCGTTGCTACTTTTGGTTTACATTTATTAACTTTACTTTTATTAATTATTCAAGGGTTGACAATTCGTCAATTAAGTCTACAAAAACCTCCTACTTTTGTGCAGTTGGTTGATGGAAAACCTGTAAATAATAGAGATCAATTGCAGCGAAAACCCGAAGCAATCGAGAGATTTGTTAGTAAAACAATGATATCAATGTTTAACTGGTCAGGGAAACTGCCAGCACAAAATATTAATCAAGCCACTAACCCAAAAAAAGATTTAGGAATATCAATTAGAACACCTCGCGGAGCTAGTAAAAAAGTTACTACAAGCAGTTGGATATCTAGCTTTGCTTTATCAGAAGATTTTCGCAAAGGTTTTTTAGGTACGGTAGCAGAATTAACGCCGCCAGAGGTATTTTCAAACAATTCCGATCGAGCAATATTAGCAGAACTGAATATCACTAGAATCTATCCCCCGCAACAAATTGAACCCGGTAAATGGAAAGTAGGAATGGTTGCAAATTTAGTTCAAAAACGCGGTAGTGAAAACAAAATAATTACACCATTTAATAAAGATATTTTTGTACGGGCTGTAGATACTTTTGACTACCCTATTAAACAAAATCTTACCGACTTACAAAAAGCAATTTATACAGCACGTAGCGATAAATTAGAGATTTACGAAATCCGAGAATTATGTTTAACCGATAAATACGATAATCTAACTACAGACGGATTTAATCGCTGTAAAAATCGGTAATAATCCAGTGGTTTTAATCATTGATTTTTGAAGGGGAACAGGGAATAGGGAACAGGGAATAGTCGATTACTACTAATATATATTTCCCAATTACCAATTATCAATTATCAATTACCAATTCCCAATGCCCAATGCCCAATGCCCAATGCCCAATCCTAAATGCAAACCTTTAACACCGATAAAAATCAGACTAATATCATTCCCTTGTTTGCCATCGGCACATTTGGCTTGCATTTATTAACTTTGCTTTTGCTAATGTTTCACGGTGGAATGTTGCAGCAAGTTAAGCGTAAATCGGTGCCCCAAGCTCTGGTACAGTTAGAAGATGGACGAGTTATAACCGCCGATGCTAAAAGTAGTTGGCAGCGCGATCGCGAAACAATTCGTCGTTTTGTAGGTGAAGCAATGACTTTAATGTTTACTTGGTCGCCAAAACAATCTTCTACAGTAGTATGGGATATAAGTTCCGATCTATTAAGAAATGATTTTAGACGTGAATTTGCAGATAACTTTAATAATTTTGAATTAGAAAGCCCCCAGCAAAATGTTTTAGTAATTCAAAAGATATCTCAACCAGAAGTTATCAGTGATGGAAAATGGAAAGTTGAACTTGAAGCGAGTCGTTTAATTTTCAGTCGCGGCGACAATTTAGGAAAATCAGTACCTTTTAATAAACAAATTTTAGTTGAAACCAAAGATGAAATAACTCCTTTACCGCGCTTTTCAACTCCTTTGAATTTAGCAGTTTATCGATTAGGAGAAGCAAAAATGCAAATTTACAACATCTGCGACATCGAAGATAAAACTTGTTCGGATATTAAAGACTGAAGAATAAATAATAAAGAATAAATATCTAAAACTTCTTCCAATTACCAATCCCCAATCCCCAATCCCCAATTCCCAACTCCTAACTCCTAACTCCTAACTCCCCATTCCCAACTCCTAACTCCTAACTCCTAACTCCTAACTCCTAACATCATGACTAAACAATCAATATCATCGCCAGACAAAGAAACAGGGCTTACCGAATGGGAAAGCCGGATGGCTAAGTTAGTGGGTTTGGATGAATCCACTCCGGCAGATATAGAAAATGAATTTATTACAGATTCAAATGCGCGATCGCAACTTGAGGAGCCGAAAAATACGGCAACTCAACAACCACTGTCTGCCAATCCCTTTGCAAAAGCAGCTTTAGTAGGTGCAGGTACTTTAGCTATAGTTATGTTTGCTGGCGGATTTTTATCTCAAATGATGAGTAACGATAAGCCAAATCTGGCGCAAAATGCTATCCGCAGCCAAACTCCACCAAAACCGCAAACAAAACCCCGTATCGAACAATTGCAAGAAGAAGTCGAGGGATTAAAAACCAGACTAGCGCTTTCCGAGCAACTCGATGCGGTAAAAGCTGCACAGCAAAAGTTGAGAATGACTAAATCTACACCCTCAACACCGCGAGTTGCAGCGAAACCGACTCCTCAGCCAAAACCTAGAGCGATTCCTCGCAACACATCCATTCCCAGGATTCCTCCCCAACCACCACAAGTACGTATTGTTGAAGTTCCCAAAATAGTCAAAGTTGATCGCGTTGTTAATGTACCTCAACCAAAACCACAGCCAAAAATTTCCAAACCAGTACTACCACAAATCTTACCACCACCAGAATTACCAGCACCCATACCCCAACAACCCTTAGTAGAAATCGAACCACCACCCGAATCCAATCCCATGCAAGAATGGGCAAGATTAGCAAAATTAGGTAGTTATGGACAGGTTTCTTTTGGTGAAGGAAATGTTAGTAATCGAACATCATCTCAAATTGAAGTACCTAAAAAAGTCAAAGAGAAAGAAACTGCAACCAAACCAGATAAAGAAACAGAAACACCAACCCGTAAAGCCCGCGCATCAAATAGAAGAAATCCTAAAACAATACCAGTAGGTAGCACTGCCAACGCAGAATTAGCTACACCTGTATTTGGTGAAACTACTAGATCCGCAAGAGAAGAAGAAGAAGATAACAACATTTATGTAGTTCGTTTAAAAGAATCCTTAAAAGCCGCAGATGGTAGCACAGCATTAGTCAAAGGAAGTCAAATATTTACCAAAATAGATTCCATTTCCGAAAACGGATTGATGCAATTAGAAATAGTTAAAATAACAACGCGAGAAAACGGCGAAGTCGTAGAGAAAACCGTACCTGAAAACGCATTAACTATTCGCGGTAAAAAAGGCAAACCATTAATAGCCAAACAATATAGCAGCAATAAATCATCAATAGCTCGTAGAGATGCAATATCATTTTTAGCAGGAGGAGTTGGTAAAGCAGCACAATATATCAACCGTACCGAATCTGAAGTTGTTACCGGCGAAAATGGAACAGTAGCTGTTACCAATGTCAACCGCGATCCCAGCTTAGCTGCCGGTATATTAGAAGGCGGAACAAAAACCGTAGTACCGCAAATATCCCGTCGCAATCAACGAGCCATTTCTCAAATGTCCCGTAAAACAGGTATTTGGTATCTACCACAAGGGAAAGATGTTGAAGTATTTGTTAATCAAGAAACGCAAATTTAAGTAGTTAGGAGTTATGAGTTTGGAGTTAGGAGTGAGAAATGAATTTCTTCTCCCCCTCTCCCCCTCTTCCCCCTCTCCCCCTCTTCCCCCTCTCTTCTATATCATGAAAATCCCCCTCAAACTCCTCTCTTTCACATCATTAATTTTCTCCGCAACAAGCGTATTAATGGCAGGTACAGTATTTGCAAATAACGCCGTTTTGCGTTCAATCTTTTCCTGTCAAGCCCAAGGTTTGGGAGGTGCAATTCCTACTATTAAAGTGTGGTATCAACAAGGTACAAATTTAAGTTTTATTCCGGCAGGAGAAACTATAAAAAAAGTTTGGTTAGATGACCCATCGCAAGTTACTTTAGACTTTGATGGCCCGATGTGCGTGCAATTTGGTGAAGATGGCGATACAGGAGATTGTGAAGACTCCGCAGCCAATGTAATTCACCTGAGAAGAATCGAAAAACTTGATATTCCTGGGCTTCCCGATACTGACAATACGCTTTTAACGGTAATTACAGAAGGTAACGGTAAAAAAAGGCTCTACGCATTCCGAGTACTTTATGAAGAAGGTAGTCCCGAATATAACACCTTAGCAGTATTTGCAGATCCACCAAATTCCGGAGAAACACCATGCGTCAGAGTTGAAGAGTAAGTTGGTAACGGATGAAGAGTGGCAACGGATGGGGGGTTGGTAACGGATGGGGGGTTGGTAACGGATTGGGGTTGCTGATTGATGGGGATGATGGGTTAGTTTGTTGGATTATATTTTGAGTTCACGTTATTTATTTTTTTTGAGGTGGTTGCCACAAGTAGGGTTGAATTTTTGTTTTCCAATCGTCTATAGTTTTGGGTGGAAGGATACGATGATATTCTAAACGCTGTCTTCCAAAGTTAAGTAATAATCCAACTTTGGATTGTGTCGCTGCTAGGTAGGTAATAACTTGCGCTAATTCTTTATCTCCCATTGCGCGGGAAACGGCTTTATCTTCTACTACTACGCATTCGTTTACCCAATGATCCAGATAGAGTCTTCCCAACCAGATATCACCATCATAAATTTCTAAATGGTATTCCATCTGAGTATACAAGCCGTCTTTTATCATTTCTGCTTGCAATGCTCGCTGGTAGTGTTTTTCTTTTAATCCTCGTGGCGTTCGATTATGTACTCTCATTGCTGCACCAATGATTTTATACGTAATGTCTTGGTGAGGAATATTGCTATTATTCATCAGTAAATTTTTTATTAACTTGTTGTATTAAATACTTTGTTATTCAGGTATAGCATTTTATAAAAGGTAATGGTTGGCAACGGATGGCGGGTTGGTAACGGATGGCGGGTTGGCAACGGATGGCGGGTTGGCAACGGATGAAGAGTGGCAACGGATGGCGGGTTGGCAACGGATGGCGGGTTGGCAACGGATGAAGAGTGGCAACGGATGAAGAGTGGCAACGGATGAAGAGTGGCAACGGATGAAGATAATATTCTCAACAAGTAAATAATATGGTTGTTATTACAGATAATCTATCCGTTAAAGTTATTTTATCCGTTGCCCACACATTATCCGTTGCCCACACATTATCCGTTGCCCACACATCATCCGTTGCCCACACATCATCCGTTGCCCACACATCATCCGTTGCC
>CAYMZW010000394.1:0-6697 GCA_964395005.1 uncultured Rivularia sp. | reverse complement strand
CCTTTATTCCCTGTGCATTAGCATTGATAGCAACTCAGGCAGCCATAGTTTTATGGCTAAAAAATTCGTCTGTTGAAAATAGATAACATTGGGCTGTGCCGTCCCCTTTCCCTTATCCCCTTGTCCCCTTGTCTCCCCATCTCCCCATCTCCTTGTCCCCTTGTCTCCCCCTCACTCCCCCGGACACAACTCCTCCCTCAACTCCTCCCGAGAAGCCAAATATCCCTCCAAATGCTCGCAACCCTTAGCCAGCAAATCATCTAAATCCAAACTCCACAGCTTGATGGTATTGTCGGAACTTCCAGAAGCTAAAGTTTTACCATTCCAGCTAAAAGCCACGCTTGTGACATCATCTTGATGTCCTTGCAAGGTAGAAATGATTTTACCACTACCTATATCCCACAACTTGATGGTATTGTCGAAACTACCAGAAGCTAAAGTTTTACCATCCGGGCTAAAAACCACGCTATTGACAATAGATTGATGTCCTTTAATGGTAGAAATGATTTTACCACTACCCATATCCCACAACTTGATGGTATTGTCCTCACTACCAGAAGCTAAAGTTTTACCATCCGGGCTAAAAGCCACGCTGTAGACAGGTGCTTGATGTCCTTCTATGATAGAAATGATTTTACCACTACCCATATCCCACAACTTGATGGTATTGTCCTCACTACCAGAAGCTAAAGTTTTACCATCCGGGCTAAAAGCCACGCTTGTGACATAATCTTGATGCTTTTCTAAGCGATTGCGCTCTTTAATGTTTGGCAATATATTTTGTAAATTGGATATAGGAGTGTATGTGGGATAATCAGCTAAAGATTGGTTATTTTCTGTTAAACCTTGTAATTCTCGTCCAGCTTCCATAGCTTCGACTAACCGCTCAATTCCGAAATTTCCAGAAGACAATTCTCGTGATAAAACTTTTCCTGTTCCTTCCAATCGGGCTATCGTAGCATTTCTAAGTTGTTTTTGAATAAACACCGAACTAGCAATAATAGATACTACCAAAAATCCAGCACCAAACCGAATCATCTTCTTAGATTTCTTTTGCGCTTTCCTCAAAGTTTGATTCGCTTGCTCGGATTTATGTTGTGCTTGCTCGGACTTATGTTGCGCTTGTCTTAATTCTTCATTGGCTTGAGCTAATATCCTAGCTTCCTCTTCCTGAGTCGCTAAAGCTGCTGCTAATTCCTGTTTCTCCAACTCTTGGGAAGCAGATAAATATCTTGCATCTTCATTGCTTAAGCTTTTTTCCGATGCCCAATGCAATGCATTTTGTAACGCTTGTCCCCTCAATAATCGCGATTCATCTTCATAACCACTATCTACCCAAGCTTGAAAATTTTCTGAATAAGGACGTAATTTACCTAATTCTTTTTCTACCCAATTTAAGTTAAAAACCGATTTATAGATTTGATTATAAACTTTAATTATTCTATCTTCTTTGACTACCAAACCCAGCAGCCGAAACCGCATATTTTCCAAACTGTTATCCGCATTAATATATCCAGATAATAAAATTTGCTGGTACAATCCTAAAAAACGTCCGGCAATTTGTTCTCCCAGAAGCATGCGATCGCGAATCGTTTTTAAATGCTCTGGCTCGTCATGGGCTTCCCAGTTATCAATTATTTTGTTGTGAATAATCGACTCTAACTCAAACCCGTTATTTATTTCTTCATCTTTTAATAATCTACAAACCTTCTGAGTTAAAAAAGGTTGTCCACCAGTCCAAGTTAAAACGGAATTTATCAAACCCAAAGGATTTTCGACAATTCCCTCAAACCCTTTGGCTAACGGTTCAATTTCACTTTCTTTAAACCCATCAAGTTGAATCGCTTTACCAATATTAAACGGAGTGCGTTTTTTATCCCCGATTAAATCTCCAGGAGTAGCTACTCCCACCAAAGCAAAAGTTAATCTTTGATATTCCCGATTATAATTACGCTTTTCGTAACAACTTCTAATCAAAGCGAAGAAATCATCCGTGGGGAATCTTAAACTTAAAATACTATCTATTTCATCTATAAATATGACAATCTTACTTTTGATAGATGCTAATAATACAGTTTCGATAAACTCATCTAGACGCTCTACACCGGAAATTGCGCTTCTATCCTTCCACCAGTTGAGTAAAAAATCTTTGGGGTTCCCCAACTCAAAATTAACTACCAGCTTATAAACAATTCCTGCATACCACTGCTCCGACTTGATATCACCACTACCACGAACCGAGAAATCAAGAGAAGTACAAGCATACCCTTCGGCTTTGAGTCGATTCTGGGTGCGAACAATCAAACTGGTTTTACCCATCTGCCGGGAGTTAAAAATATAACAAATCTCTCCCAATTTTAGATAGTGGTAAAGTTCCTCATCAGCCTGCCGAACCACGTAAGAGGGGGCATTCTCTCCCAAACTCCCTCCCACTTTAAATTCATAATTTTTTGTCATAATTGATTCAATATATATAAAAATTACTTAGAAAACGTAGCTTCTACAAAAGATACTTATTTATATCAAAGCACGAGTGATTCGAGTTAGACCATGAGTAATTCGAGTTACGTTCGACTTAATTCGAGTTATGAGCGGCTGCTTATCACAACAGTATTGATACTCATAAGCTTAAAAGCTGCTTAATTATTTTAGGACTTACGCAAAGCCCCACTTTTTAAGAGGGGTTGGGGGATCGGTTAAGTCTGGAACACTATATTTCCCGTCGTTGCTACGTAAGTCCTGTATTTCTTAATTCTCGAACAAACTCGAACCATTATCGAATGGAAATCGAATATTACTCGAATATCTCCAGGTTTATCTCGATTCCTCAAGGTGTTTGATAAGAACATCGAGTTCAACAAACACCGATATGCTAAGTAATACAAACAAAACTAACAAAAAATTATTTGCTGTTGTAAATTCTTTATTGGTACTAACCTTTTTATCTGCTTTTAGTATCGATAAACCTAAAAATATTGAAACAATTATTCCTAAAAATGTGCATCCAAACAACTATGAAAATACTGTTCTCCCACTACCCACTTTCAAACCAGTAGACACACAGACTTCTCACAGCGATAGAGTAAATATCCAGAGCAAACCATTAAAAGTACAATATCAACGGAGCGCAGAAAAAACCCAACCACAAACCAAACAATCGCGATGGAAAGACCGGGGTATACCTGAAGATCGTCGTAGAGCAGGAGCAGGACGTAGTAACATAGCTCAAAGTCCTGTCATTGACTTACTACCAGAAGAAACCTTACCTCAAATTTTTGTACGACGTTAATTGTAGATATTACCAGCAAGGCTGATTATAGTCGCGATTAAACGAAAAAAAATATTTTGTTTGCTTTTGTTTATCATGCTACTATCCGCGAACATCTAAGCTGAAATCCGAATATACAGCACTTTGCATATAAATTAAGTAGGTCGGCGTTGAAAATCGTTATTAGGACAAGGGAGTAGGGAATAGGGAGCAGGCAGTAGGGACAAAGCTTTGATGGCAATTTACATTCTGTTACCGCCGTTGGTTTTATTTGTGCCGACTTACTTAAGTACAGCTTTGTATTACAAAATTCTTGTGGGATCAAGAGCAGCGCGGCGTGTACGGAGGTTCCCAAGGCAGCGCGGCGTGCATGGAGATTCCCTTTGTTGTCGCGACTGCGGGGCATTCCTGCCCGTCCAAATTTACCTTACGAAGCTTAGCTTAAATCCGAATATGTCTTTCCTGTTTGTCTGTATTCATTTAAATTATTTATTAATTGCTTATGTTTTTTCCACCTCGTCAAGACATTACAGAGATGTTCTCAACCTTTATCAAGTTAAAAGAAGATAAATTCAGTAAATGGGTTATAAATTCGGGTTTACGTAAAAATATGCAAAACTGCTACAATACTTTCCCAGAAATATTACAAGAAAATTTGTCAGAACAAGAAAAGTATTGGGCAATATACTGGTACCAAAATTGGCGCTCCTCTCAATCAGATTCTAGAAATATTGCTAAAATGCATCTCCAGGCATATTTACAAGAACCGTGTTATATGACGGCGATAAATAATGCAGCTAAAACATTTTTAAGTAAAAATTTGTATAGTGTTGCTGATTTTTTTCAAATAGCGAATGCAGAAATTGAAAAAGTCCTGAAAAATTTCGACACCACAAAATCTTCTGGTTTGAAAGAATATTTCTTAATGGCAATTAGAAGCAGAATTAGGGATATTTTACGTCAAAGAAATGAAGCCGACTTGTGTAGCGATTGGGGATTACTACGTAAAATCAGTAAAAAGGTTCTAGAAAAGGCTCTTGAAAATGCTGGATTTAAAACAACCGAGATTGCACAGTATTGTTTAGCATGGAAATGCTTCAATGAATTGTACCTTGCCAAACAACCCACAAAGACAAGGCAATTGCCACAACCATCTCCACAATTATGGCAGGCGATCGCCAATCTTTACAACGATTCGGTTTCTATGTTGGGTGATGATATCCCACCTTGTACGGTAGAAAAAATTAAATTGTGGTTGAAGAGAATAGCTGCAAACGTGCGTAGTTACAAATTTCCAGTTGTTGAATCTTTAGATACCTTTAGCTCAGAGGATGATGGCAATCAAACCTTAACAAATATTCTGCCATCAGATGAGAATTCACCAATAATTGATATGATAGCCGCAGAGGATTTTCAAATTCGACAAAACCAAATTTATCGGATACATGAGGTGTTATCAGCAGCTTTACAAGCTTTAGATACACAATCTAAAACAATATTAAGACTTTATTATTATGAAAAACTGACTCAGCAGCAAATTGTGCAACAATTGGAAGTCAGCCAGTCTATGGTATCCCGTAAACTAAGCAAGGGAAGGAAGTCTTTGCTAGAAGCGTTATTTGAATGGAGTCAAAGTTTGAATATTTTTGTAAATCCTAACCAAATGAAAGATATGAGCGATGCTCTGGAAGAATGGTTGCAAAATCATTTGGGAGTTGCACATATAAATCCTTAATCAATACAAGGCGATAAAATGACTTATACGTTAGCAGACCCGAAAGAATGGTTGTTACAAATAACACCAGAGGCTCAAACGCAACTATGGCAGCAAAGCCAAATTTATGCTACTCCTAGCAGTTGTTGGCGTGCCTATATAAATCAAATTAGTAATCATGGGTTCGTAAATTGGGTTAAGGCTGAATATGAAGAGCAAGCAACCGTGTGGGAAACCTCAGCAAACGTTCCTGCTTTTTGGGAATTTGTCAACGGTACGGCAATTCTGCTAAACGGAAAACGAGTTGTTTTGATCCCGAGCGAAGCAATTATTGATGAGAATGAGTTAGAAGTTCCTCAAGAATGGGTTGATATTCCTAGTTGGACGGCAGAATATTATATAGCAGTACAAGTTCAACCAGACGATGGAGAAGTCAGATTTTGGGGTTATACAACTCATAAAGAATTAAAAGAACTGGCATCTTATGATTCAGCAGAAAAAAACTATTGTATAGATGCTCGATATTTAACTTTAGACATGGATGCTTTTGAAATAGCTTACCAACATTATCAGCAAAAAGATACAAAAGCTGCCATACCAAATTTACCAGAATTATCTGCTACTGAAGCCGAAAATTTGCTGCAACAGCTAGCCGATTTGAAAACAGTATTCCCCAGACTCAAAGTACCATTTACTAAGTGGGGAGCGCTACTAAAAAATGAAGCATATCGACTCCGATTGCATCAACAGCGACAACAAGGTTATTCATTAAGTTCTTCGTTAACAAATCTTAGCGCTTGGTTGCAAAACATTTATGAAGACTCTTGGCAAGCAATAAACACATTTTTTAACCTAGATAATCGCAGTTTAGCTTTTAACTTGAGAAATAGCGCAAGTTCAAGTGCTGATAACAAACTACGGGCTAAGGTGATTGATTTAGGAACAGAAACACAACCTCAAAGAATTGTCATAGTAGTTGGAGCAATACCATCCGCTAACCAAAAAATGAGTATAGACATAAAGCTACTTCCTTTTAACGATAAATATTTACCTTCAAACATCAAGTTAGCTCTACTTTCAGACTCAGCAGAAATTCTTCAAGAAGTACAAACAAGAACTCAAGATAACTCCGTACAGTTGCCGCTATTTGAAGGAGAAACCGGGGAATATTTTAGTATTCGAGTAATTGGTGATAGCAATCAAATCGTAGAAAATTTTATGATTTAAATATCCAATCCAACCGGGGTACAGCATTATAATTGTACGTTGGGTTAAGCGGAGCGCAACCCAACACCCGTGTTGGCTTACTGTTTAACAGCTTAGCCATTCTTTACTTGTCTCCCCATCTCCCCCTCCCCTTGTCCCTTTGTCTCCCCCTCTACCCCCTCTACCCCCTCTACCCCCTCTCTCATTGGTTCGGACACAACTCCTCCCTCAACTCCTCCCGAGAAGCCAAATATCCTTCCAAATGCTCGCAACCCTTAGCCAGTAGATAATCCAAATCCAAACTCCACAATTTGATTGTTTTGTCCCAACTTCCTGTTGCTAAAGTTTTACCATCCGGACTAAAAGCCACGCTCCAGACACGATCTTGATGCCCGTTTAAGGTAGAAATGATATTACCAGTGGTAGGATTCCACAATTTGATTGTATTGTCGAAACTTGCAGTAGCTAAAGTTTTACCATCCGGACTAAAAGCCACGCTTTCGACACTA
>CAYMZW010000393.1:0-6703 GCA_964395005.1 uncultured Rivularia sp. | reverse complement strand
ACCGTAGGTATTGCGTACCCGGAGGGCATATTTAATTGCCAGGGATTAAAAAAAAATATAATTTTAAAACTATTTATTAGATATTAAAAATGGTGCGTTACGGCAATTTCACATTCATTTTTTATTATTTAGATTTTCGTAGCCGTAACACACCCTACAAATCAAATACAACTATTCAAAATAACGCCGAAACCGATTATCAATGCTATCAGTTTTCTTACGATTACAAGTAAAACATAAAACTTGTAAATTACTGATATCGTTTGAACCGCCACGAGCTAAAGGAATAATATGGTCAATCGTTAGATCGGTTTCCCCATATTGTTTACCGCAGCTTTGGCATTGGTATTTATTGCGTTCAAACACATATTTCTTTACTGCTGAAGGAAGGGAAATACGCGGTGTCTTGCTCATATAAGTTTTTAAAAGACATTGTTTCTATATCTTCTATTGTAGGTGTATCTTCAGCTTCTAACTTTTTAAGAGAGAAATCTAACAAGACTTTCAAATCAATATATTGATTATTGTAATTTTCTTTACTTGAAAAGTCTAAAATAACTTTGATTTGTAATTCATTTAACGGTCTAATTTTATTCAAGGTAATTAATTCACATTGAATATCTTGTTTTAACCAAAATTTCCATTCGATGCGGTTATATATTCCTTGGTTATTTACTTCTCTAAAATATTTTCTAAGAAATTTATTTTTGCTACAAGAATTAAAAGAGTTATTTGTTATATGAAAACTATTAGTAATATTGTCTTTAATGAGATTAGTATTGAAAACAATATCGTTCAAAATAATAAACTCATTATCTTCGCTCAAAGTTTCAAATTTAGGATGCATACTTACTATTTAGTTTAATATTTTGGATAGTTGAATTTCTGTAACACCGTACAAATTAATATTTGTAGAGAAAAAGAGGTGACAATGATATAGATTTCATCTTAATCGCGTTGATGAAACCTTTAATTAATCCGATATTAGCTTATTTAGCTTATTTAGCTGTGAAAATTTATATCTAATAAAAATTCAGATATTATGCAGCATACATCATGTCGTCAAAAGACAATTTAGGCTGTTGAACTTGATGTTCTTCAGGTAAAAATTCTAAGTTAAACTCAATTTTCGCTATTCTTGTAGAATCTTTCTCGTTGGGAAAGAAATCTATAGATGATTGAGTTCTGATCTTTCCCTTCTGCCAACTTGTAGCACCAAGTCTGAGAATTTCGCAATCATTTCCTTCTTCTGGGGAAGATAAGGTGACGCTGATATTGCAATAGCCAAAAGATGTATTGATTAATTCATATATTCTTTCTTTACTGTTACAACCATCATTTTCTTTTGTGAGAAGAAAGTTAACCTTCTGCCACAACTCATTTTCCAACTGTTGTTTAAACTGACTAAATTTAACCAGACTACCCTGATATGACAAAACATCATCATCATTACAGCTCAAAGATTTGAATTTACTTTTCATATGCGCTTAAATCATGTAGTATAATTTCCAATTAAGTTACCAATCTTTTCGTATTTTCTCTGTTAGCAAGACAACATCAATTGTAATCGCTTAAACAGTTTCAGCTACAGTGTTATTTTCTTTGGCTGCACTTTCAACTATTTCTGCCTCTGCTGACTCGATTACAGGCAATAGATAGTCATACAATTGCATAGCTTCCAAGCAACCGTTAATGGCAGACACGGATTGATTAAAACTAGCAATTTTTTGACTCACTGCATTTGATAGTTGCTTGTTTAACTCAACTTTCTCTTCAGCTTCTTTTGCCAAAGTTTTTTCTAAATAAGCACGGGCTTTAGGGTACTGCTGCAAAATTTCGTCACTCTTGATTTCCGCCATTGGTAAAAGCTGAGTTTTCAAGCTTTGATTAATGGTTTGCCGGAATGTGATGCGAATTGTTTTGCTAACTTTGGGTTCAAAATCTAACTTTAACAATTGTTTAATTGCAGGCTCGGCTTCTACCATGCTTTCACAATCAAAACCTTGAGAAGTTTGCTGCAATGTTTGACGATATTGATAAATTGAAAAAGTGCCTTCATCATAAAATCTGGGACTTTCTCTAACAAATCTGTCGCACTCTACCCGCGCTGCATTCTGTAAAGCCAGAGAAATTAGTTTTTCTAACTTGCTTAATACTTCTTCTAAACCTCCATCATTGCCAAGCAAACGGTACAATTGTTTATAATATTCAGCCTTACGAATTCTGTCATTCAACCTTTGGAAAAAGTTGGTAACAATTTTCTCGGAAGATTCTAATAAAATCTCTTCCAATTGATTCGCAAGATAATAAAGTGCCTCTACCAAAATGGCAATTAAAGGTGCTGTAGCATTACGAGGATGACTCAATGTGGCACGTTTGTAGGTGTCAGCAACGGAAAAAGTATCTAACAATTCATCCAAACGGTGAATCATTCTAGCGCGTAATTGATTGAAATCCGCTTCAAATTTATCGCAAGCATTCGTCACCACTTTATTAATTTCTGCTGCGATATGATAGCGAAAATCATTGCCGACTTGCTGTAATTGCTGATTCAGACGTTGTAATTCTTGCGCTTTCATCGCCTCAATTTCTTGAGGTTGGCTGTCTAATTCGCGCCGAATACCTTGATAATATTTCTTAATTGGAATACAAATACTATTCAAATCTTCAGCCAAATGTTTGAATAATTCGGGACGTTTTTCTTGGGTAAGATAGCGAGTAATTGCTGCTTTAAATTTCTCAACACCGCTATCTTCAATCAGTTGATTAACTAATAACGCTCCTTGCTCTGATAAAATTCTGACATAATTCTGATTCTGGCTTTCAAAATTATTTACTGAAATCCGAAATTTATCGACAGGTAGCTTACCAGAAGCAGTACAATAACGTAGAAATTCGTAAACAAACTGTGGTGTTTCTTCTGAGTAATCTTTTATATTATTTATTTCATTACTAGTTATATCGGTAATTAGATCGCTTTTTTTACCAACTTTATCGGCAAAGACACTATCTAAACCAAACCTATTTTCTTTACTTGTTTGTTTAATTTGACTGCCATAAAACCCCAACAATCCACTGGTTTTAAAAACCCTACTACCATGCTGAAACTGAGTACCAATTAAATTATTTAATCTTTGCTTCAAATCGTTATTGTACCAACTTTCATCAATACGATTAAAAACGTAAAAAACTCTATCCCTAATTCCTGGATTATCCCTGATTACTTCTAAAAGTTGAGTTTCAGCTTTTGTCATATCACCCATCGAAGCAGGTTTTAAGACACATACCACCGCAGAAGTTTCGGGATGCTGAATTTTTTCATAAGTCAACCGCGCATCTTTTTCTACCGGCGCATCAATACCAGGAGTGTCAATAATTACGTTACCATCTTGCAAAAGTGGATGGTTGCAATAATATTCAATTCGCTTTAAAACCGCGCTATTACTTCCCCGACGCGCATATCCCGCAGCTTCCTTGAGGTTATTAAAATTAAACTCTTCCATCGAGTAAGTAGCATTATTTATCCTATGAATGTGCTGACGATTTGCTACATACCCCGATAATAATAAAATTAACGCGCTCGCCTGTTTCGCACGTTCGGATTTACTTGCACCACCCTCTTGCCCGATGATAGCTTCGCTTCCCTGACGCAATAACTCAATTGCATCATCTGCGTTAATGTTTTCAACTTTATGTAATCCCAACTGCTCGCACAACGAAAATACCTGCTCTCTAACTTCTGCTTCGCTCAAAAACGTGAGAACAACTTTTTCTTCATCGGGATGTGCATACTCTATTTTGCATTCCGTACCCGTAGCATGTCCTTCTGCACTATAAAGCAATTCTCGCCCCAAAAGCGCATTAATCAGCATTGATTTACCCGCACTAAAGGCACCCGCAAATACAATTTCAAACTTCGGAGAGATTGCTTTCTTCAACGAAGTCTGAGTTGGGATAAGATCGCAACAAGCCAAAGACGGTTCTTGCTGCACAAACTGCGTTAGAGAATATACTTGTTCCTTTAGATTTTGGCATTGAGGCAGCAGTTCTGCCATATGTAGCATCCTGATACAATAAAATAGAAACTTTGCGTATATTTTAAAAATGTTTTTTTCTATACGCTTCCGTAATGTTACTGATAATATTTCTACTTTATAAAGCTACTTTGTTTTGGTTACATGATTCTACTTTGTAAGCAAACATAAGCATAAAACGGAATTAAAATTAATCAGATTATCATGATATTTTGAAGTAAGGGGTCACACCCCTGCGATCTAAAAAATACTAAAATTACCAAGATTGTATAAGTTGTATTAACCTAAAATATTGCGATCGCAAGAGCTTGCCAAGAAGATTTTTTAGAAATTATTACCTTTGCTTAAAAGGAGAAAAGGTTAGATGATAGATGAAGAGATTTTGCATAATTGTAGAATTAAATAGAAAAATTACTTATGAAGATTTTTCCTATCAGACTTGAAAAGAATGCAGATTTAAGAAAGAGTTTAAAAAGCTTTGCAGTTGAACAAAACATTCAAGCAGGATTTATATTAACTGCGGTTGGTAGTTTAAAACAAGCGACAATACGCTTCGCTAATCGAGACAATACCACAGTGTTAACCGAAAAATTTGAAATACTTTCTCTCAACGGTACTTTAGCTACTACCGGAATACATCTTCATATCGCGATCGCCGACAGTAATGGTAAAGTGATTGGCGGACACCTCAGTGATGGTTGCATTATTTATACTACCGCTGAAATTGCGATCGGGATTGCTGAAAATTTCAGTTTTCACAGAAGCTTTGACGAAAAGACGGGATTTAACGAGCTTGAAGTTATATCGTTAATTACAACGGGTTGGCAATAACGTTTAAGCGCCTCATAATTGGTAATTCTCAGGCGCTTAACTGTTATAGAACTGGGAGCAGCGATAACTTTACCGGAGCGTGTTCCAGACATTCTAGATCCCCCCAACCCCCTTTAAAAGGAGGGCTTGCGTAAGTCCTATGTTAAGTAAGTCGGCGTTAAAAAATCAAGGTATGTCATTGCGAGTGGAACGGAGTGAAACGAAGCAATCTCAAGAGTTTGATGATTGTTTACATTCTGTTACATGATTCGGTTTATTTGTGCCGACTTACTTATTACGAACGAATTTTATTTTATTAATACAGCATGGGGGAAAGGAGTAGTAATTGATTTATTTATATTAATATTCTATTTGAGCGTCTTTTAATCCATCAAAACTAGCTACCACGCTATGAGTTTCTAATTGAGTAATCGGTGCGGGTTTCATTTCACCTCGAAAGTCTAGAATTTGCACCAATACAAGATAAGCAACAGCTAAAAGTATAGAAAATACACCTGTTATAATCGCGACAATTTTTCCTCTATCCATAAGTCTTCCCTATTATTAGAGATATTTTACCATTGCCATAATGATTCATGGGATTTAACTATGAAGTTTTGAGATGCGGGGATTTATTTTAGAATCTAAATATGCTTTTAAAAGTAATGCGCGACTAACAAATTTTTCGCAAAGGCGAAATCCACAAATATCCTGAACTAACTTGTACATTGGTTTTTTAGTTTTACGTTTAAAATCAGGACACAAAGCCAAGGATTTATTTGAAAAGCGTAAGTATTCCGGATAGTCTATATACATATAATCTCTGGCTAATTCAAAGTAGCCATGTGCTAAAGCACGACGATAAATAATTGGAATAGAGTAATATTTTTGTAATAATTTTTTTTCTACTTTTAGTAAAACTTTGCAATGATTTTCTACCCAACGCTGTTTTGAAGCAGTTGATACTGTTACGCTGCCGTATCTTCTATATATTGAATAACAACCGGGTTGATAAACAACTTTTGCACCAGCCATTACCACTGAAATGAAAAAATCTCTATCTTGTGCAGCCAAAAAATTTTCATCCCATCCACCGCTTTTCTCTACTGCTGTTCTTCTATAAAGTAATGATGCAACGGCAGTCCACCAATTTTCGATTAAAGATTGAAGAATATCTGCTTGCTTTCCAGGCTTTTCTACTTGTTCGAGCAATATAACTCCATTGGATTGATGCCCTTGAAATCGCCAATCACCATAAACAGCATCTGCTGTTGTTTCTTCTAAAAAGTTAATTTGTCTTTCTATTTTCTCCGGTAAAATAAAATCATCTGCATCTAAAAACTGAATATATTCTCCTTTCGATAAAGCAAACCCCCGATTTCGAGCGTAGCATCCCCCTTTATTTTCGGGGAGACGTTCCCAAGTTATTTTATCTCCATAGCTTTTAATAATTTCTGTAGAATTATCTGTGGAACAATCATCAATTACAATTATTTCAATATGAGGATAGGTTTGTTTTAAGCAGCTATCAATAGTCTCTGCTATCCATCTTTCAGCATTAAAACAAGGAATAATTACGGAAACTAGTTTTTGCATTTTATGTACCTATTTTTTCATTTATATTTTTAAAAAGATGATATCTATGGCTTTTGATAGCCGAGATAATTTTAGATTTAGCAAAAAGCTGCTAATTGCAAATAAGTTGTTTTTTCTAAAACCATCAATTTAAAATCGGTTAATTTTTTATACTAAATGACTTTTAAAAGGCGATTGTTGCTGGAGATACAAGGATAATCATGCAGACAAAAGGGGAGCATCCCAAATGTGTGATTTTATTTTTTTGTAGTGCGAGCATCTTG
>CAYMZW010000392.1:0-6733 GCA_964395005.1 uncultured Rivularia sp. | reverse complement strand
GATAATTGGTAATTGGTAATTGGTAATTGGTAATTGGTAATTGGTAATTGGTAATTTTTTTGAGATAGTTAATAGTTGTTTCTACAATCATAAAATACTGTAATAATATTCATACATCACTGAGAACTGTTAACTGTTAACTGATAACTGATAACTGATAACTGATAACTGATTATGCTTGATTTAAGTAAACTTGCCGGACAAATGCGTGGTTTGAGTCAACATCTGACTCAAGAAGCTGAAGCGAATCGTCAGCGTTTGGAGTTGGGGATGAAACATCTTGAGTATGTTTTTGATAACCAAGATGAGTTAGTTAAAATTCAACAAAAATGGCGCGATCGCATTTTGTTTGCGAATGCAACTCCGATGGAACCGCTACACACCTGTATTGATATCATGGTTCCCCCTAAAATTCATACTGTCATCGCTACTGACGGTTCTCAAATTGCTCCTAATCACCACGAAATTGCTTATTGTTATTTACTAAATATCGGTAGAGTAGTACTGCATTACGGACAAAATAAACACCCCATTCTAGATAGTTTGCCGGAGATATTTTATCGTCCTGAAGATTTATATATGTCTCGTCAGTGGGGAATTAGAACTGAAGAATGGATGAGCTACCGACGTACCGCTTCTGAAGCGGTGGTTTTATCTGAGTTAGCTATTGCTGCGACGGAGAAAGGAAAAAGAGATGGGGGGATGGGAGGATGGGGAGACAAGGAGATAGGGGGACAAGGAGACAAGGAGACAAGGGGACAAAGGGAAGTTGAAAAAAATTCTACCCCTTCTACCACGACTTTAGAAAGAATACCTACATTAGCAATGGTAGATGGTTCGCTAGTTTACTGGTTTTTAGATCAGTTACCTTACGATGCGAGGGAACATATTTTACCGCCGATTTTGGAGTCTTGGAAGGATTTGCGCGAAGCTGGTATTCCTATCATGGGTTATTTAAGTGCTTCTCGGAGTATTGAAGCAATGAATTTTTTCCGGTTGTCGGCTTGTCCGCACAAAGCACCAGACTGTATCAGTTTTTGCCCCAATCAATTGGAGAAAATTCCCTGCAAACTTTTTGAGGGATTGCGAGATAGTACGTTGTGGTCAACTCAACTTAAACCCGGACAGCGGAGTCCTTTATGGAAGAGTAATTCGCGGATTTTAGATTTATATGGAAACCAACAAATTTACTTTTGTTACGTTCATGTGGGCACCGAAATAGCGCGGATAGAATTTCCACAGTGGGTAGTAGAAGATACTCAAATGTTCGAGGAATCCTTGGGGTTAATGTTAGCGCAAGTTCACAAAGGATATGGTTATCCAGTAGCCTTAGCAGAATCCCACAACCAAGCTGTTGTTAGAGGTGGTGATCGCTCTCGTTTCTTCGGTTTATTGGAAAGACAAATGATTAAAGCTGGCTTGAAAAATGTCGGAACTTCTTATAAAGAAGCACGGAAGAGAGGAAGTATTGCATAAATGGGAATTGGGGATAGTTAATAGTTAGGAGTTAGGAGTTAGGGGTTAGGAGTTAGGAGTTAGGAGTTAGGAGTTAGCAATCGACGGCATTAATTAATGTGGCGAAGTACTACTGTTAACTATGCCCAATGCCCAATCCCCTATGCCCAATCCCCTATGCCCAATCCCCAATTACCAAATATGATTTTCATAACAAACTGTTATCTTCGTCACCCTTTTGGGAAAACTACACTTAGGTATGAACTGGATAAATAGCCTAGTCGGGGTTATGTATCTATGTTCTGCAAGATAAAGGGTTTTAATCATATTTGGTGCCATGCAAAAAAACAATCGTTCCCGTAGTGCGTCGGCAGCTTTTTTATTAGTTGCGATAGTTGCGTTTCTCAATGCAAGCTGTTCTAGCAAAGTTTCTAGTGGCGATACGGTAATACCTGCTGCGGTTGCGAGTAGTAATGATAATATGCAACCTTTAAGAAATAGCAATATTAAAACTTTACGTCAGTTGAAGGGTAAGCGAGTTAATTCTCGGATCGATTTAAAATTGAAATCGGAGAGGGTGCAATGAAAATTTTTACAAAATTTATTGCCTCTTCTACTTGCTTTGCGGGGTTAATCACTGCTGTGTTAATTGGAACTTCTTTATGGCGAAATCGCATTACAGAAACTACTTATCGGCAGTTAGATAAATCAACTAGAGCCATTGAAATTGCTTTAGAATTAGAAATTGATTTAAAAAATGAAATAGATGCTCTTAAGGATGATGTATTACTTAATAATAAAAAATTAAATATAGAAGAACATCAAAATCAATTTTTAGCTAAGCTTGATAAATTAGAAACTTTAATTCCAGATGCTCAGGAAATAAAAGATATTCGTCGCCGTCATTCCTTTTTGCTTCGCTTAAGTAAGGAAGTTAGAAATCGCAATCAAACTTCATCCGATGCATATTTAGCAGATTCTAAACAGGATTTTAGAGCAATCAATTCTTTTGCTAGAGATATTGACTTATTTTTAGGTGAATTGACAGATAGCGCTCACGAACAAATCATTCTAGTTGAAGATGAAATGGACAAGGCAAAGTACACTACTAACTTTGTTACCCTTGGAATCATAATTACTATTTTATTAGTTTTTATTGGTCAATTCTTCTTAATTATGCTGCCACTAATTAATTCTTTGAATCAATTACAAGAAGGAGCATCAGCAATTGCTGCTGGTAAACTTGACTATCGGCTTGATATTAGTACCAAAGATGAATTAGAGCAACTTGCTAACGAATTCAACCGCATGACGGAAAAATTAACCGGATCATATGTTGAAATTATCGAGCGTAGTGGAGAATTAATCAAACTCAACAAAAATCTCAAAGATGAAATTGGCGATCGCACTCAAGCACAAGCAGAATTAGAACAAACTTTAAATGAACTCAAAAGCACCCAAGCGCAACTAATTCAAACTGAGAAAATGTCTAGTTTAGGACAAATGGTTGCTGGGGTTGCCCATGAAATCAACAACCCTGTTAGTTTTGTTTACGGCAATATTAATCACGTAAATCAATATATAGAAGACATTTTAGAATTAATAGAACTTTATCAACAAGAATTTCCATCACCTGGAGAAGATATAGAAGAAAAACTTGACAATATGGAATTGGACTTTGTAAAAGAAGATTTACCCAAAATCCTAACTTCAATGAAAATGGGAGCAACTCGCATTCGTGAAATAGTTTTATCTTTACGTAACTTTTCTCGTCTCGATGAAGCCGACATGAAAGAAGTTGATATTCACGAAGGTATCGAAAGCACCTTATTAATTTTACAAAATCGTCTCAAATCCAAACCAAATCGTACCGAAATCAAAATTATTAAAAATTACGAAAGACTGCCTAAAATCGAATGCTATCCCGGACAATTAAATCAAACATTTATGAACATTATTAATAATGCCATAGATGTATTGGAAGAGGGAAGAGATCAATTAGATATGCAAAATCCGCAAATTTCCATTCACACCCAACTAATCGATAACAAAACAGTAAAAATTACAATCGCAGATAACGGAAAAGGAATGACAGAAAAAGTGAAAAACAAACTTTTCGATCCGTTTTTCACCACAAAACCCGTAGGAAAAGGAACCGGATTGGGCTTATCAATTACTTATCAAATAATAGTAGATAAACATCAAGGCAAACTAAGTTGCAAATCAGAACCCGGTAAAGGCACCGAATTTATTATTGAAATTCCCCTGTATCAGAAAAGGCGAGAAGTGCAGTTGGGAGTTAGGAGTTATGAGTTAGGAGTTAGGAGTTAGGAGTTGGGCAACGGATGGAGTTGGGCAACGGATGGAGTTGAGCAACGGATGGAGTTGAGCAACGGATGGAGTTGGGCAACGGATGGAGTTGGTACCACCGGAATAACTGTTCCCTGTTCCCTGTTCCCTGCTCCCTACTCCCTACTCCCTACTCCCTAATAACTGGTAACTGATAACTGTTCTCGCTACAATCAAGATTAATAAATACAAATATCGTCTCCGAACATGCAAAACTTAGGCACTTTACAAACAACAGGGCTGGGTTTAGAACTGTTCCATACTCAAACCTTAACTTCGTTTGACATTCTGCCAAATTATCCTGTTATTCGTATCGGCAAACCTAACGAACAAGTTCCTATAGATATTAATGTTTTGGATTTACCTGATGCCGATATTGTTTCGCGAGTTCACGCAGAAATTATTGTAGAAGAAAATACTTACTATTTAATAGATATCGGTAGTTCTAACGGAACTTATTTAAACAACAGTAAGTTAGAAAAGCATAGACGCTATCCACTTAATTTAGGAGATAAAATTGAGCTTGGTAACGAGAATAAAGTAACTTTTATATTTCAATACAAACAGCAAAGTCAGCAGACAGCTATTGTTACTAATCAATCTACCACTATCCAACCTCAAGCTATTAATAACGAGCAACAATTACAACTCGTAGATCGTAAAAGCAAGTTGGTTGGTATAGCATCAATGATTGCAGGAATATTGATTTTTGCTGCAAATACTCGAATTGGTTTGAGTCTTGGTTTCCCAACCGTTTTATTATGGATTGGGGGAGCGTTTATTATTATTCTGCGTCCAATCAATCGTAATTGGGGATGGGGTTTAATAGGGCTGGGAACTGCATTACTATTGTTTTCCGGTAGACTATTTACTTCATTTAACTTTTTAGCTCTGCTCATATCGGCAGGTTTAATATTTGTCGGATATCAACTATTTAGAAATGGAAAAGTGTTTGGTTATGGTTTAAATTCAATTAAAAAGAGAATAGGGAATAGGGAATAGGGAATAGGGAATAGGGCATGGGGCATGGGGCATGGATAATTGGGAATTGGTAATTGGTAATTGGGAATTGGTAATTGAAACTAGGAGTTAAAAACAGCTAAAATCTAATACAGTTCTTTAACTAAAATATTGATATGGTAGCTATTCGAGAAGAATCTCAAAAAATGACAATCGAGGAATATCTTGAATGGGAACCTCAGCAAGAAATTCGCTATGAATACCTTACTGTCGCGGAGAAGGAAGAATGTGGCTTTATTATCCTTATTTAGCAGGAGATATCGTTAGTTTATCAAGCATTGATTTTGAATTTCCGATCGAACTGCTGTATGAAGACGTAATCAATGAAAAATTATCAATCAACAATTAACAATTATCAATTATCAACTAGAAAATCTTGATTTCATAATTCCTAAGTCTCTAATTATGAATTATTCTATATCATTGATGATAATTGAGAAACCCGGTTTTTTTAAGCCGGGTTTATTGTTTCTCAACTTGGATTTAGGATATCTGTATGTAATCGCAATTCATCAACAGAAATACACTAAGTTACGGTTTTCAATTGATAACTGCTTTGAGTGAGTTTCTTACGCGACTTCAAGAAAACCGTTATCCTTCAAAATTATACTATTAATATCTCCAGAAAGTTCAAGCAAACCATCGGAACTAGATTCCATGAATGCATTATCTGTACTTACACTTTTCGCGCTTGAAATTCCTTTTGTAATTCCTGAAGATATTCTTACTTTAGCAATCAAATCTCTACTAAAATCTTCAAGTACGAATATGTTGAATCCTTGTTTAGTTTGCTTAACATTATAGGTTTCTCCACGACCTAATTGAATTTGATCTCCAGAAGAAAAGTCGGTAATTCTAGCGAAATCTTTATTACCTAAATCATCGTAAAAAGAACCAGATTCATTACCTAAAATAAATTGATCGGCTCCAGTTCCACCAGTTAAAACGTCTTTTTCTCTAACTCCAGAATTTTGTATACTGGGGTCTGTACCTGTTAAAGTATCGTTACCAGAACCCCCAATTAAGGTATCTTTTCCTAACTTACCAATTAAAGTATCGTTACCACCATTTCCTGATAGTTTATTTTTGCCTTGATCGCCGATAATAGAATCAGAGTTTTCGGTTCCTTCGACGTTGACAAAGTTTTCAACTACAAATTCAACAGAACCAAAGGTGGGAGTATTTTCTACTACTAATTTATCTTCGGATAAATCGATAGTGAAGAATACAGGAGTTTTACTACCACCGGAACCATCGATATTATTCTTTTTTCTAGGTGCGCCGACAATTCTTTCTATCTCTTGAATTTGGCTTCCTTGACTATCTCCATTCCCAATCAAACCTCGCGGAAGTAAGGTAATCTTTTGTCCTAATTCAGTGTAGTCTAAGGTATCAAATCCATCGCCACCGTTATAAAAATCGTTTCCTAAGCTACCGAAGATAGTATCGTTACCACCTTTAGCCAAAACCAGATCGTCTCCAGGAGTACTAAAAAGTATGTCTGGATTATCACTTCCTTCAATACGATTTTGCACTGGTAGTATAGAGTCTACCCTAAATTGTGCTTCTTCTTCTGTACCGTCTCCTACTATAATTGTTGCTTCTGGAGAAGGGCCACCAATGGGGAAATCAGTTTCAATCGGAATTGGTTCTCTTATTGGTTCATCTATCGGATTAACGGGTATTGCGATGATTTTTTGCTCGTCCATAATAATTCTACCTGGTTTATTGATGCTTTAAAACGGATATTATTTTTCTAGATTTTGTCAGTTTATTTGTTGCTGATAATTCGTCAAGCGAAATTCTTTATTTTGTATAATTACAACATGAAAAACTTAGCAAAAATACCAACAGATTTTGCTCGATAATGCTGTATATTTTTAAACTTCGCTATCAGCAAATAAATAAA
>CAYMZW010000391.1:0-6746 GCA_964395005.1 uncultured Rivularia sp. | reverse complement strand
GCGAGCAAGATGCTCGCACTACAAAAAAATAAAATCACACATTTGGGATGCTCCCCCCAAATCAAACTATCTATTGCTGTAGTCTTAATTCTCTATATGTTTTTTATATACTAATGTATTTGAAATATTCGTGCCTAATTAGCCGTGTTTTTTTTCGCTGATAGCAATTTTAAAAAAACTACATCTTCTCGTAAAATTTCAAATTTTCCCAGATAAGCCTTATAGAGAGTCTTAATTCCAGGTAAGTATAAATTACCTATGTGATTTGACTTGCAAATTAAGAAGTATGGAAAATTGGAATGAAATTAACAAAAATAATCCAACGGTTTATTCTATTTGCTAGCGCTTTATTCCTAGTTCTGATTACTTCAATTACTCATGTCAACGCTCAAACAACACCATTTTACTGGGAATTTATCAACGTTGATATCGCAGTACAAAATAACGGCGATATGTTAGTCACCGAAACTCAAAAATATACATTTACCAGCAACCACACAAATCAACGGTATCGCTACATACCTCTTGATAAAGTTAAAGAAATCACCGATGTATCCGTTTCCGAAAACGATCAAATTATTCCATCGGATACGGGAATTGTAAATAATCAATTATGGATAAGCTGGAAACATCCACTCAATCCACCCGAAAGTCATACTTTTGTAATTAAATATCGCGTTATCGGAGGATTACATGAATCGGGAGACAATCTACAAGTTTACTGGAAAGCGATTTTTTCAGAAAGAAATTCTTCAATTCAAAAAAGTCGAGTTACCGTAACCTTACCCGAAGAATTAGCAGGAAAAATATTAAAATATCAAAATTTTGGTATACCCAGTGAAGCTAAACAAATAGATGCTAAAACCTTTGAATTTGAAGCACAAGAAGCATTACCACCCCAAACCGAATTAGAAGTTCAAATTACCTTCCCCAAAGGAATTTTGAATGTATCTGATGTTTATTCGCAAAGTTCAGACTCCTCTTCTATAGATTCTTTTCTTTCCTTCTTAGCAATACTTTTTTTATATATTATTCCCATTTTCTTAGGAATAATTATTTTTGGTTACATACTCTTTTTCCCAGGAAATAGCGGAAGTGGAAGTGGATGGGATGGTGGTGGTGGCGGCGGCTGCGGTGGCGGTGGCGGCGGCGGCGGTGGCGGCGGCGGTGGAGGTGGTGGTTAAAAGTACTCCACAAAATTCACCATAACACCAGGGTAAGCAATATTTTATAAGTTTTATAGTCCACGAAGGTGGACTTTGCCTGTGTAGATGCGGTTTCAACCGCCGGATTTAATACAAAATCCCCCCTCACAAAACCCCCGGCAACCCCACCTGCTTCGGCTCCACAAACTTACCTTTAAAATCCACAGTTTTATCTTCAATAGTTCTTGCCTTCGCTAATTCTGTCCTCAATTCCGCTTTTTCCATCTTGTCTTTAACTCCACCCAAAATATAAACGAGTAATCTGGTTGCTAATTCTTTCCCCGCAACTAATACCCGCTTGCGATTCGCGTCATACAAAACCCCATACCAAAGAGATTTTGGAAATTCCATTCCACTAAAACCACCTTTACTATCAAATTTTTGCAGCTTGGCAAAAATATCTTCGATAGAGAAACCTTTTTCAAATATTAAGATACCTAAAGCTTTCGCTAATGCCATTTGTCCGACGGGACGAAATAAAATATTACCTTCTCCCTCATCTTTTTCAAAACTAAACCTGCGGAACATTGGGGTATCTTCATGTTCTAAAAGTTTATAGCTTGGTAAAGTTGCTAAATTATCGAATAGCTCGTTAAAATCTTCTATAGCCTCTTCTAATTCTTCATCCTCTGGGCGCATGGGAATTAAACCTTTATCTAAGGGTTTCCAATGAGGATATTTGTGTTCTAAATAACGTTCTGACATCTCTTTTAAAGCCTGCAAAGTTGTCAAAACTGTAGACTTAGCCGCAACTGTAGCACTATTCCAATTTACGCGAGATTTCCGATCTTTACGCTGTTCTAAAAGTGGATGGCTAACGGCTATCTTTCTAGCAACAATAGAAAAACCATCGTCTTCATTTAACTGTGCTAACTGTCCTTTACTCAAGGGTACAGCCATCAAATTTACGTGTACAAAAATTGACCTTACCCTGCGTCTTGCTTCTTCGCGGGTTTCTCCTTTGGCAACGGCACAAATAAATTCAATACCAATTTTTTCTTGTGGTAATTGTTCTAAATATTCAGCTTCAACTAAGTATTTTTCTGTTAAATCGTCAATAGTAATAAAATTGTTAGAAGCCGCTTTATCTTTCTTATAGCGCGGTAATTTACCAGTTTTGAGTATCTCCATCAAACCCTGTACCGCCATCAATCTATGCTGACCATCTAATGCATAAATAGTTACATTTTCTGTACTAATATCTAGCAAGCCAAACTGATCGTTATCATCTAAACTTGTAAATTCCGTAGTGGATTTTTTTGCTCGTCCTTTACTATCCCATTCAGATGCTTTAGAATTTTCAACCCAAGGCTGACTAATTACAGCTAATACCGGAGGAAACTTATGATTTTTTCTCGCTGCTAAATACTGAACTAAAGGTGCTTGACGCGACCAATCTAAGGGGCGTTGCTGGATATCGTCTATACTTTCTGCGTCAATTTCGATATTATCAGTATCGGGATTGTACTTACTCCGCAATAATGGTAACAAAGATGCAAAGTGAACTTGAGATGCAAACCACTCTAAAGTAACGGAACCCACATAAGCTTGAGTACCGCCCATTTCTGTTTTTTGGACTAATAGCTGTTTATTTTCGCCAATATATTTAGTTAATAAATCAGAAAACTTTTTTTTATCTGGAGTGGAAATAACCCCTGCTGGGGTAGATGTACTTTTTTTCATTACAAATCTTAAAAAATCTAAAATACTGGCATTGAAATACTATATATAAAAACGATATTAAAACAAAATATAAAAAAAATAGTTTTTAAAAACCGTGACTGGTACAAATTTATGTAATACTAGTTTTTGCCCTTAAATAAAGATATGACAACTAACTATCGCGATAAATCCAAAATCCAAAATCCAAAATCTAAAATCGAATGACTCTTGCCCAACAATCACAAAAAAGCCAGTCAGCACCCGTTACGGTAATTGATAAAATTCCAGAGATTACCAAAGAAATTCAGGAACTATATTTACTAGACGAAATACCTTGGATTATTGGAGTTTCTTGGGGTAAAGACTCCAGCACGATTTTGCAACTTATTTGGAATGCGATCGCAACTCTACCGCCAAAAAAACGCAGTAAGAAAATCCACGTAATTACTACAGATACCCTGGTAGAAAATCCGATAGTTTCGGCATGGGTTCGCAATTCGATGCAGTTACTAGCGTCTGCTGCGAAAGAAAAAGGGATGCCAGTTGAGCCTCATTTGTTGTTGCCAGTAATTCAAGATACATTTTGGGTAAATTTAATCGGTAGGGGTTATCCGGCTCCCCGCAATCAGTTTCGCTGGTGTACGCCACGTTTGAAAATTAATCCAGCTAACCAGTTTATTCGGGAAATGGTTAGAGCTAACGGCGAAACAATTTTAGTTTTAGGTACTCGCAAAGCCGAAAGTGCAAGGCGTGCTGCCACAATGCAAAAGCATCAAGCAGGAAGAATACGCGATCGCTTAAGTCCAAATGCCAGTTTACCAAACTCTTTGATTTACACTCCCATCGAAGATTGGAGCAACAACGATGTGTGGATTTACCTCAACCAGTCTGAAAACCCTTGGGGAGGTAATAACAAAGATTTATTTTCTATGTATCGCGGTGCGACGGCAGATAATGAATGTCCCTTAGTCGTCGATACTTCTACCCCCAGTTGCGGTGATTCGCGGTTTGGATGTTGGGTTTGCACTATGGTAACTAAAGATAAATCAATGGAGGCAATGATTCAGAATGATGAAGAAAAAGAATGGATGCAGCCGCTTTTAGATATTCGTAACGAGCTAGATATTCAAGACGACCACGATAAGCGAGATTTTCGCCGTATCTGGGGAAAAGTGCAGCTTTTTGAACGTCGTAACCATAAAGATAATAAAACAACAGTAGAGCCAGTGCCTGGCCCCTATACTAAATATTGGCGCGAACATTGGTTAACCAGAGTATTGTCAGCGCAAACTCAAGCCCGTCAAACTGCGCCGGAAGAAATGCGCGATATTACTTTAATTAATCCAGATGAATTGAGTGAAATCAGACGCATTTGGTTGGAAGAAAAACACGAATTTGACGATAGTTTACCCCGAATTTATCAAGAAGTGACAGGAGAACCTTTTGTAGACTCCCGCCCCGGAGCGGGTTACAGTTTATTAGGCAGCGATGAGTGGGCAGTATTAGAAGAAATCTGTGACAACGACGCGATGCATTTAGAATTGATGGCGAAACTGTTAGATACAGAGCGGCAATATCGCAAAAAATCGCGTCGAGTAGGAATCTACGATGCCTTAGAAAAATGTTTTGAAACAAGCTCGCGAACTCAAGAAGACGCAATTAAAAACGCCCACTTCAAACGTGACTTAAAAGATGCTGCTGGTAAAGGCGATATTGACAAAGTAAAACAGTTAACTTTAGGTGACGTTACAGCAGAGAAAACAGAAAAACCCCAAAGTTGGGCAGATAAAAAATTTAAAAAACAAAACAGTGAGCAGTGAACAGTGAACAGTGAGCAGTGAGCAGTTATTTATGAAAATTATATACTGCTATGGGTTGGTAAGAGGATGTTTTAGAAGTGTAATTTATTCCTCGATCTGGCGGTTGAAACCGCTGCTACACAAACAAAACCCGTCTCCACGGGTTTAAAATTCATTAAGTCCAGCTGCGTGGACTTCGCTTGTGTAGTCCCAGTTTTAACCGCCGGATACTTTTCAAATAACCTCTGAGACAATCCGATAAATTATTGAGGAAATTTAACTCTATGTTCGTACTTAATAACTTAATAAATGATGACTATTGATTTAAGATACTGCTCACGGCAAAATCTAAAATTGTAATGACTGTTAACTGTTAACTGTTAACTGTTAACTACTTACTACTCACTGCTCACTGCTCACTGCTCACTGAATATGATATTTCTCGAACTTGTTTTAGAAAACTTTGGCCCTTATTGCGGTCGTCAAGTAATAAATTTAGCACCAAATAATGATGATAATCCCCACCCGATTATTCTTGTCGGTGGAATGAATGGTGGAGGAAAAACAACATTTATGGATGCGATTCGTCTGGCACTTTACGGACATCGCGCTCAATGTTCGACTCGCGGAAATTTGAGTTATTATGACTTTCTCAATCAATGCGTAAACACTCATAAATCACCTACAGAAAAAACTCGCATTGAGCTAGCTTTTGAACATATTGAAAACGATAAACCTGTTAGATATCGTGTAGTTAGAACTTGGGAAAAGAATCCTAAAGATGGTAAAGATCATTTAGGTATTTTAGATATTCGCGAAAACGATGAATGGCTGGATGAAGGATTAGTAAATATTTGGGATGAATATATTGAAAATCTCTTACCTTTAGGAATTTCTAACCTATTCTTATTTGATGGCGAACAAGTAAAAGAATTAGCAGAACTTGAAGTTACACCTCCCATTGTAGTAGAAGCAATTCGCGCTCTTTTAGGTTTAGAATTAGCCGAACGTTTGACAGCAGACTTAGAAATATTAGTCAATCGTAAACGTAAAGAACTTGTAGATACAAAAGAACTGGCAAACTTAGAAGAAATAGAAAAGCAGCTTAAGGATTTACAAGAAGAATACGCAGAAACTAAAAATGTAGAGGCGCAAGAATTAGAATTTTTACAGCAAGCAGAAAAAAATCAACAAGAAGCTTTTGATAAATTTGTCAGTGAAGGCGGAAAAATTGCTTCAGAAAGCAGTCAGCTAGAACAACAGAAAATAGCAAAAGCTAAAGAAGCAGAAAACACTCGCCAGGAAATGGGTGAATTAGCAGCAGGCGTTTTACCATTAACATTAATCGAGCCGCTACTAAATCAAGCTCAAGAAAGAGGTGAAGTAGAATCCTTAGTTAAACAGCAGCAAATAGCCAGAGATATATTAGTAGAAAGAGACAAACGTTTACTTAATTTAGTAAAAAAAATAGATATAACATCAGATAAATTTGCTCAAATAAAAACCTTTTTAGACGAAGATATACAAACTATAAATACATCCTTAAAAGAATCACCTTGGTTAATCGCTGATGCAGAAAGCTTGAGTCAATTAGGTAATATTCTGTACTACTTGCAAACTACTAAAATTACTGCCAAACAGCAACTAAAACAATTAAAAAATAAAGAAGAAGAAATTATCACTTTAGAAAGACAAATACAAGCAGCAGCAGCACCAGAAGATTATCAAAAATTAGTAGAATCAGTTAAAGAAGCCCAAAATCAAGTTACCGATATCAAAAGTAATTGCGAAACAGTAACTCGTCGCTTGATAGAACTACAAACAGAAATTGATAAATTGAAAAAAGATTTAACAGAATATAGCGTTCAAACCATCGAACATAAAAGTAAAGAAAACATCATTAATGCATCAACCAGAGTACAACAAACCCTCAAACTATTTCGCGAACGACTTACATTAAGAAAACTCAATAAATTAGAAACCGAAGTCACAGAATGCTTCCGCTACCTGCTCCACAAATCCGACTTAGTACATCGCATCATCATCGACACCAACACCTTCAGCCTTTCCCTATACGACT
>CAYMZW010000390.1:0-6752 GCA_964395005.1 uncultured Rivularia sp. | reverse complement strand
TTCCGGTAAACTTAGCGGGAGGACGATATAAAAAGCCAGAAATTGTTCTACCGTCAAAACTCTTCCACCTTACCAATTCAGCATCGGGGAAGATGCTCGTATTTAAACCACCAGTTTCGCTCAATGTCCATCGTTGAACTTTGTTATTGCGAATATTCAAAGAATAAGCATCGGCTGTATATTTCGCTGAAATCAGCGTAAAGCCTAAATCTTGGTTGTTATTATGCCATCTGATACCGTAAATTTGCCCAACAGGAAGCTTTGGTAAACGTTTAAAACGACGGGTAGCGGTATTTAAGATATGTAATACTCCAGTACCATCTTCATTAGTAACGAAAGCCAAAAACTTACCATCATCCGACAAGTCAAAATCGCTTACATCCCAACGAAACTTCTTACTAAGATAAATATGTTCTAAAGTATCTAACTCAACATAAGCTAACCGGGAAAACTCGGAATCGCGATCGGTAATTACATATAAACCTTTGCCATCTTTACTAAAAAATCCGCCATCGTAAGAAATCTTTTCTTCACCTGAAGCAGGTAATAGCCGTTGCTTCTCACCTGTGGAAGTATCTATTAACCATAGATAACTTTCATTCACCGAGACATACTGCAACGCTAAATACTTATCATCATTTGGCGAGAAATCCAAACCGTACCAGCCGCCACCTTCATTTTGGGTTAACAGTTTATTACTTGCGGGATTTTGCGGATCGATAATGTAAAAATCAGCATCATTACCAGTGCGACGAGTAGAAGTGTAGATGATGCGATCGCCATTATTAGACCACACTCCACGACTGTTTTTCGACTCACCATCAGTTAATAAAGTGACTTCACCAGTATCTAAATCATAGCGATAATTTTGGTTAAATTCATTACCACCAGCATCTTTACTAAATACAAAATAATTACCCTCCGTAGGTTGAAAACTCGCACCGCGCACGGGTTCGGGAAAGAACGTTAATTGCTGACGAGTAGCCAAGGGAGATTTAACATAATGTGTTTGTCGCGTATCTGCAAAGCGCGTAGAAATCAGCATTTCGCGTTTTGTGGGATGCCAGCTAGAAATACCAGCAGAGCGGAATTGAGTATAGCGTTCGACTTTCTTGACAATATCCCCAGGAATTGGCGGAATTCCCTCAACAACGAGATTGTCCCCAGGAGTAACAGCAGCAACCATCGGCATAGGTAGTAGGATTACTGCAAGCAGAGTAGCAAAAAATAAAGATAAAAATTTCATTTATCAATTATCAATTAACAATTAACAATTATCAATGGGTAATTGGTAATGGGTAATTGGGGATTGGGCATTGGGCATTGGGGATTGGGCATGGGGAATTGAAAATGAACAAGTAACAACTAACAACTAACAACCAAATATTGATAAGATGCTGGTGGTTATGGGTTTTGAAGATATGACAAGTCAATACGATAAGATTATTATTTTTGATTGCGATAGTACTTTGAGCAGTATTGAAGGAGTTGATGAGTTAGCACGTGCTGCTGGTGAGGAAGTAACTCAAGAAATTGAAAAAATGACTGCCCAAGCGATGGAAGGTACTATTTCTTTGGAAAGTATTTTTGCCAAGCGTTTAGAAATTATTCAACCTTCTGCTTCCAATGTTTCTAAAGTTGGTCAGTTATATATCGATACAGTTGAACCTTCTGCAAAGCAAGTAATTGCAACTTTGAAAAAACAAGGTTGGATACCAATTATTTTAAGCGGTGGTTATCGTCAAGCGATCGAACCTTTAGCCGATTATCTTGGTGTAGAATTTATCGAAGCGGTGGATCTTTATTTTAATGAAGATGGTAGCTATCGCGATTTTGACCGTAATTATCCTTCAACACGTAACGGTGGTAAACCCGAAGTTGTCAAAAGTTTAAAAGATAAATATTCTCCCAGCAAGATTGTAGCGATTGGTGATGGTGTCAGCGATTTGGAAAGCAAACCTGTTATTGATATGTTTATCGGGTTTGGTAGATATGCAGTGAGAGAAAAAGTTAAACAGGAAGCCGATCATTTTATTACCGATTTACAGGAAGTTATTTCTTTAATTGGTAATTGGTAATTGGGCATGGGGCATAGGGCATGGGGCATGGGGAATTGGTAATTGGTGAAACACTGCTGCACCAAGTTCCCGCTCATGTGCAAGTGTTGAACCCGTTCACGCGGAGCGTGCGGCTCAGGGTAATTGGTAATTGGTAATTGGTAATTGCTCACTGTATTTAATATCATGAGTTTTGATAATGTCTGTAAATTGCTTGCTGAGAAATATCCAGCAGAATTTGTTCGGTGGTTAACTGCATCCGAATCTACCAACGTGAAGGTGTTAAAAACTGAATTAAGTATAGAACCAATTCGTGCAGATTCAGTTACTTTTATTCAAACTGATGACAGAATTTTACATATTGAATTTCAAACTTTAACCCAATCTAATCCTGGAATCCCTTTCCGAAAATTAGATTATTCCGTGAAGCAGTACGGTCTTGGGGTCTCCCCAAGTGGAGTAACTGCTGAACCCGGAGGGTAAGGTTGAAACGTCAATATAAATGTAGAGTTGTACAAGTAGTAATCTTCTTGCAACAAACTGATGACGAAATTGCTTACACTGAAGAATATGTAGACGATACAACGATTCACCGCTATCGAGCAATAAGAATGTGGGAGCAAGATTCGAGCTTATTTTTGAATAGCTTGGGATTATTGCCGCTAGCACCTTTATGTCAAACTGATTCCCCACAAACTTTATTATCGCAGGTTGCCGAAGAAGTCGCTAAAATTTCAAATAGAGAGACAAGAGAGAATACCGCTGCTTATACTGAGATTTTAGCTGGTTTGCGGTTCGAGAAAAATTTGATTCGTCAATTATTGAGCGAGGATATTATGCAAGAGTCAGTTATTTATCAAGATATTTTACAGAAAGGTGAAAAAAGAGGAGAATTTCGCTTTTTAAATCGACAATTGAATCGACGCTTTGGTGAAATAGATTCATCAATTATTGAGCGTATTAAGCTATTATCTACCGAGCAATTGGAAACTTTGGGAGAAGAATTATTGAGTTTTTCAAATGTTTCTGATTTAGTTGCTTGGCTTGATGAAAATGTAAGTAGTAGTTAGTAATTGTAGTAATTGTAGGTTGGGTTAGGTTCGCGAAAAATTAGTTATAAACGAATAATTGATATTTGAACCGTAACCCAACATTATATTTATCCGCAATTTTAATGTTGGGTTACGACACGACAAATCAAGTTTTTTATTACAAGTTAAATTTTGTTTTAGTATCTAACCCAAACTACTCACTTAGACTATCTTTCAAATGTATAGGATTTATTTTATAGGTTGGGTTAGGTTCACGAAAATATAATTTTTAAAGAATAATCTACATTTGAACCGTAACCCAACATAATATATATTTATCCGCAATCATAATGTTAGTTTACGACACGATTAATAAAGATTTTCATGATAAGCGAGAATTAGTTGTCGTGTCTAACCCAACCTACTAACTAATTCCTAACTCCTAATTCCTAACTCCTAACTTTTACCAATCCCCAATCATCTTCCCATATCCTTTTCAATATCGTGAATAACCGTTTCAATGTACCATTCTTCCGACATACCGGGATAATAAAACTTTGCTTGCTCGATTAATCTTTGAGCAATTTCCCATTGCCCGCCAACTAATCTTAATAACCGATAACGTAATCTTTCATAATCATTTTTTTTAACTTCAGGAGCGGGAGCATTTATCTTTTTCAAACTTTCTAAAACTAGCTGATAATTATCCCAATCTTCTTTTTCACAATAAATACTCGCTGCTTGCTGTAAATCATTAATTGCTTGAGGAATTTCTTCCATGCGAATATTACATAAACCGCGATGATAAAAAGCTTTTGCACTAGTCGAATTAATTTCTAAAGCTTGACTATAATCTTCAATTGCTCCTAAATAATGACCTATTCTTTGATAAGCATTACCTCTAGCAACATATATTAAATCATCTTCAGGCTGTATTTTTAAAGCTTGATTAAAATCAGCGATCGCCCCTTGATTATCTCCCATTTGCAAACGTGCTTTACCGCGATTGCGATAAACCGCAGCATCTTCAAAATTCAACTGTAGCGCTGTATTAAAATCTGCAATTGCTTCTCTATATTTACCTTGCTTGCAATACACAACCCCGCGACAGCAATAAGCTTTCCCATCCTGAGCATCGGCTCGCAACACCCAATTTAAATCTTCCAATGCTTCACGAGTGTCTCCTTTCTCCGCCTTTGATAATAAAGTGGTAAAATAATCTTTCTCAGTTATTAACGGCGTAGTTTGTAATTGCGGCTTTTCTAAAACAACTTCTTCCTTGCTCGGCTGTAGCAGCTTCACCTTCTCCAAACACAGCTTCGCATTTTCCGCATCCTTCTGCTCCAAATATAGCTCCGCAGCCTTTTTAAAATTAGCGATCGCCCTTTCAATATTTCCCAATTTACGCTCTACCACACCACGTAAATTGTAAGCACCAGCTTTGTAACAATTAAGCTCAATAACTTTATCAACATCCTTCAAAGCACCGGGTAAATTTTTCAGCGCCAACCTTGCCAAAGCACGACAATAATATGCCTCCACATAATAAGAATCCCGCTTCAAAACCTCATCATAATCAAAAACCGCTTGGGGAATCTGTCCCAAGTCGTAGTATGCTAAACCTCGTTGATAATAAGCTTCGATAAATTCGGGATTAACTTGCAGCGCTTTGGTAAATTCCTTAATAGCGCCAGCATAATCTTTCTGCTTAGCCTTATCCAATCCCATTACAAACGATTCTTGTTCCATCATAGTCAACTTAACTTAGTAGAGATTATTCCGTTTTAACTTATAGATACTAATCCTAACCGACTAATTTCGAGTTGTGGGCAAAATCTTATTTTAGGTTATTTGTATAAAATATAATCCGTATTTTTAAATTGGCGGATGTAGATAGAGCTTGAAACAAAGCGGAATCCGATAATTTTTTGACAGGAAATTTCGTATATTAAATTACTTCTAAATACAAAATGAATAAAAAGCTAAAAACAAATTTGCGTAATTTTTTAATTTTAATAGCTTCAGCAGTTAGTATTTTTTATTTACTAGCTTTTATTAAGTCTTCAGCGTGGACTTTTCTTCTTTATGGGGAATATCAAGGTGAAGAAGCAAAATTAGCATTTGAGGAAATAAACGAAATATCAAATACATCTATAACCGATACTTATTATTTAGTTGAAAGCAGAATTCCAATAGATCCCGAATATTACTTCCGTTTTCGTACAGATAAAGAGTTAATTGATAAATTAATTGAGAAACACAAACTTAAAGAGTATTCTATAGATTCCGGTTTATGCGATCGATTACTTAATAATGAAATTCGGCAAAGAGTAAACAGCATTATTCTTCCGCTATCATGGTGGAATCCTAAAAATCTTCCAGTAGATAAATGCTATTACGGATGGAGTCGCAGTAATGGTGATAGCGATTTATATATACTAATCTACGATCCAAATAGTAGTAAGGCATTTTTATACATAATTACTACATAGTAAACTCATAACAAATATCAAAGTATATTTCGGTAGGACAGCGGTATCTGGTATTTTATTACCAGTCCTTTAAATTTATCTAATTCCCAACTCTTAACTGCTCACTGCTCACTGCTCACTGCTCACTGCTCACTGCTCACTGATGATTGATTTTATCTACCGCTACCCAACTTTATATCCAGGAACTTTAGTAAAACGCTACAAACGATTTTTTGCAGACGTAAAACTTGATTCTGGAGAAATTGTCACAGCACATTGTCCAAATACTGGCCCGATGAAAGGAGTTTATATCCCTGGCAACCCAGTAAAATTATCAAAAACAGACAATCCCAAACGTAAATTAGCTTACACCTGGGAAATGATTCAACTACACGATAACGAACCAACTTGGGTAGGTGTAAATACAGGCTTACCAAATAAAATTATTAAAATAGCACTACAAAAACATATTTTTCCAGAATTAGGAAAATACGATGAAGTCAAAAGCGAAGTTGTTTACGGAAAAGATAAAAAAAGTCGAGTTGATTTTTATTTACCTCCTTCAGAAGAAAGAATAAATTTAGAAAATCAAATTACACTTTCTGATAGTGGAATAGATAGTAATTATGTAGAAATCAAGAGTAAAACTTTACCAAAAGATGATAATCGTGCAATATATTTAGAAGTAAAAAATACAACTTGGACTGATAAAAGATTAGCTTTATTTCCCGACACAGAAACTACGAGAGGACAAAAGCACATACGCGAATTAATGGCACTTTTGCCCCAAACTCGTGGAGTAATGCTGTATTTTATTAACCGTAGCGATTGCACTCACTTTGCACCCGGAGACAACGCCGATCCCGTATATGGTAAATTGTTACGCGAAGCTGTATCTATGGGATTAGAAGTATTACCCTGTCGTTTTGAAACTACACCAGAAGGAGTTAAATATTTAGGGCTAGCGGAATTACAATTGTGATAGCTCACGGAGTTAGGCAACGGATGAAGTTAGGCAACGGATGGAGTGTCGGCAACGGATGGAGTGTCGGCAACGGATGAAGTGTCGGCAACGGATGGAGTTAGGCAACGGATGGAGTGTCGGCAACGGATGGAGTTAGGCAACGGATGAAGTGTCGGCAACGGATGGAGTTAGGCAACGGATGGAGTTAGGCAACGGATGGAGTTAGGAG
>CAYMZW010000389.1:0-6795 GCA_964395005.1 uncultured Rivularia sp. | reverse complement strand
GTGGTTGTTCTAATGTTTGCTCTAATGGTTGTTCTAATCTTGGTTCTGTCATTACTGCATTCTTTGGATAGTAGATAGTAGATAGTGGATAGTGGTTTTTAACAACTAACAACTAATAACAACTAACAACCAACAACTAACAACCAACAATCAATAATGGAAAATTTTGATGTCATAGTCATTGGTAGTGGTATCGGTGGGTTAACTGCTGCTGCATTACTGAGTCGTTACGGTAAGCGGGTAATTGTCTGCGAGAGTCATACAGTAGCAGGTGGTGCCGCTCATAATTTTCGACGACAAGGTTTTGAATTTGATTCTGGGCCTTCATTCTATTGTGGACTTAGTGATGCTCGAAGTTTGAATCCTGTAAAACAAGTATTGGATATTTTAGGCGAATCTCTCCAAACTGTACCTTACGATCCTCTCGGACACTATCATTTTCCTGAAGGTAGTTTTGCAGTTTACTGTAATTACCAACGCTATCGGGAAGAAGTGGCTACTGTTACGCCTCAAGGTGCAAGGGAATTACAGCAGTTTGAGAAACGTTTGCTGCCGCTATACGAGGCAATGAAAGGTATTCCCACTTTGGCTTTGCGTGCCGATTGGCAGTTAATTCCAATTTTAATAGGGCGCTATTTACCTTCGCTATGGAAAATGCTACCCAATTTACCTTTGGTACAAAGTTCTGTAGGTTCGGTGATGGATGCTACGGTAAAAGACCCCTGGGTACGACGACTGATTGACCTGGAATGCTTTCTATTGTCGGGTTTAAAAGCAAACGGCACCATCGCTCCGGAAGTAGCATTTATGTTGGGTGAACGTTCCAATACTGCAATTGAATATCCTTTGGGAGGCGGTAGCGCAATTATAAATGCGTATGTTAGCGGTTTGAAAAAATGGGGAGGAGAATTACGTCTGGGATGTCATGTAGAGCAAATTATCGTAGAAAATGGTCAAGCAATAGGAGTGCGGTTAGCGAAAGATGAAATATTACAAGCTCCCGTAGTAATTTCCAACGCTACAATCTGGGATACCTACAACAAGTTATTACTTCCTGAAGATTTACCGGCATCTTACCGTCAAGCAGCTTTAGATACTCCCGCAGTTGAAAGCTTTATGCATTTACACTTAGGCTTTCGCGGTGAAGGTTTAGAACATTTGACGGGACATCATGTAGTTGTTCACGATGCTCAACAAGATATCAGCGTACCGGGAAACACCTGCATGATATCGATTCCTACTGTTTGGGATGCTTCTTTAGCTCCAGAAAATCATCATGTGGTTCACGCTTACACTTTGGAGCCTTATGCAGGATGGGAAAAAGATCGAGATTACGAAGAGAAGAAAAAGCAAAAAGCGCAAACTTTGTATCGAGCTATAGAAAAAGTAATTCCAGATATTAGAAAACGTGTAGCTTTGGAGCTAATTGGTACGCCGCTGACTCATGCCCGTTATTTAAGAAGATATCAAGGAACTTACGGCCCTGCAATTGCAGCGGGTAAAGGAATGTTTCCCAGCAATAATACACCGATAAAAGGATTATATCGCGTTGGTGATAGTACAATGCCTGGAATTGGAGTTCCTGCGGTGGCTGCAAGCGGTATTTTATGCGCGAATTCTTTGGTGAAATCTTCCCAAGTGATGGAATTAGTGGAATCTTTGAATTTTTAGGTATCCGGCGGTTGAAACCGCTGCTACACAGGCGAAACCCACCTCCGTGGGTTTAAAATTTAAATTTATTTATATCTATAATATATAGCCAGTTTTAGCAATAACAAGACTTACACAAAGCCCCCAAATTAGCGGGGGGTTGGGGGGATCTTAGAGTTGGGAATGCCTGTTTTTTGGTTACGGTTGCGGCCATTCCTGAATAATTTAAAAGAATTTTTCTGAAACCAAAAAACATTATTGACATTATCACATCTATCAAAAGTAAGGTAATAACCAAAACAATATTTTATTAGATCGGATTTTTCTCTTTCTAGAGATAGAAGTAATATTTAGCAACCTTCTTTAAGCTAAGGTTAACAAAAATTTATATTCAATTTTCCTGAAGTTAATTTGCTATTAAAAATAGAAAATATTATTAATGGCGATTTAATTGGGGAGCAGTTTTTAATTAACAATTGCTGCTAATTGAATAACTAACCTTTGAGGCAAATGTACAGACTATGAGTAAACTTACAAATAATAGCGTAACTGTGAAAAAAGCTTTTAAAGTAGGTAATTTAATCAAGAAAATAGGTAAAACCAACAGCGCGATCGCGATCGCATTTTTGGCTTTAGTTCTTCCCGCGTGCGATGCAGATGATAAGATAGGCACTGTAGAATCGACAGAGCAAGCACCGGGAGCAACAAATACAGGAGATACAGCAACTACAGAAGTTCCGGGAACTCCAGGTGCAGCGGTACCAGGTGCTGATGCTACTGATAGTAAAGGTGAAGTTGCAGGCTCTTCCCTCGAAGAATTAGTCGGAGAGACTGTCACAGTTAGTACCAAAGTTAAAGAAATTGTCGGGCCAAAAGCATTTATCGTTTATGATAAAGAATCTCTACGGGGACAAAATGTTTTAGTAGTAAGCAATGAAGATGCTCCTGCGGTAGGAACCAACATTGAAGTTACTGGTGATATTGCAACCTTTGATGCTGCGGTAATCAAAAGAGATTATGATTTTGATTTTGCTCCAGATTTAGTTAAAGTTTATGAAAATAAGCCTTATCTTGCTGCGAAGGCTATGGAAAAAGTAGATTAATTTTAAGTAAATTTGAATAGTGAAGAAACCCGGTTTTTTAGACAAAGCTGGGTTTTTGGATTGAAAAAGGTTAATAGCTTAATAAAATAACCGTGTTACAGTAATTTTACTTGTAATATTTTAAGTTATGGTTTGCTGTATAAATCCTGATTGTCCTGATCCTCCAAATCCTGACGGTAACAAGTTTTGCCAAGCTTGCAGCTTTCCCTTAGTACAACTTTTAATAAATCGCTTTAAGGTTGTGCGGGTAATTTCTGGGGAAGGAGGATTCGGCAGAACTTATTTAGGAGAAGATACTCATAAACTAAACGAAACTTGTGTAATCAAGCAGCTAGCGCCGAAAATGCAGGGGAGTTGGGCTTTAAAAAAAGCAGTAGACTTATTTGAAGAAGAAGCGAAATTTTTACAGAAACTAGGGGAGCATCCACAAATTCCCGCATTACTAGCTTATTTTGAGCAAGATAATTATCTGTATTTGGTGCAGCAGTTTGTAGAAGGGGAAAATTTACTTTGGGAATTACAGCAAAAGGGAAAATATGATGAATCCCAAATTCGGGCGCTGTTGAAAGAATTGCTGCCGATACTCAAATATCTCCATCAACGTAAGGTGATACACCGCGATATCAAACCACAAAATATTATGCGGAGTAAAACTGATGGGCGCTTAATATTGATTGACTTTGGAGTATCGAAGCAATTAACCGCAACTATTCATACTCAAATGGGAACGATGATTGGTTCCCAAGGTTACAGCCCTATCGAACAAATGAAAAATGGTGAAGCTTATCCCGCCAGCGATTTATTTGCTTTGGGTGCAACTTGCTTTCATCTTTTAAGCGGAATTCATCCTTTTAATTTGTGGGTAGAAAATGGTTATGCTTGGGTTGATGACTGGCGAAGACATTTATCAAAGCCGGTGAGTCGGGAACTGGGTGATATTTTAGATAAATTGTTGAAACGCGATTTTCTCGAACGTTATCAGTCAACGGATGAAGTAATTAAGGATTTGAATCCCAAACCATCACCACCGCAAAAGCCATTGGTAGCTCCGCAAAAACCTGTAAACACTTTACCTTCAAGCTCAAAAGGTTTAAAGTTACCGTTAATGTTAGGAATAATTGCTTTACTTACGATAGTAGGCAGTGGATTAGGGTACATTTGGAGACAAGGATTATTCAGTAATAAATCTGAACCAGCAGAAGTAGCACAAACAAATCCAACTACGCCGAATCCTCAACCTTCTATTACCAACCCGGATGTCAAGAGACTTGCCCAAATTGATAAAGGCTGGGAAATTTTTGCCAAAGTAAAACTAAACCTCAGTAAAAGCACGTTGCCACCTGCCAATGATGTATCTGCTCAACCATTACCAATTTTTGCGCCACGTGCTAGTTTGTTACAAGTTGTGCAGAAATTGGAGATTCCATCATCACAAGAATATTGGCTACAGGTTAAGGTATGCTCGGTGGGAGATGCACCGGCTGCAACCACCGGCAGCAGAACATTACTCAAACCGGGCGAACAAGTATGGTTAAAAAGTTCACAACTTACACCGTCGAATGTTTCAATTGCCGAACCATCTACTCAACCAGATTCATGTTCAACCCTAGATAATTCGGCTCCAGCAATTAAAGATTCTTTGAATTCAGTGCCCGTGGAAGATTCCTTGACTCCCAGCCAACCATTAATTCAACCAAAACCTGGTGATATTCCTGGCTCGACTCCATTACCTACCCCAAATAGGTAACAGCACTGATTCCAAAACTTGATAAACTATAATTTTTTTTTGCCAGTATTAATAATATTTAAGCAACTCTTGTGGGGTGGGCATCCTGGTCCGCCAAAATGTACTATTAAAAGATGAAATGTGCTGTAATTTAATAAAAAACCTTTCAATTAAGCAACAGCATAACCAGTATGCTTTCTAACATTAGGTGGATGAAAACCTAAAACAATTTTATCTTTAGGAATTCCAGCTTCAACTAGATCGTAAGTGACACCATCTTCCGTATCGTCGCGCTGCACCCATATTTTGCCATCAATAATTTCTAGATGAATTAAACAACCGTGAATTCGTTTTGGGCCATGCCATCCTAAAGTTACTATACAATAATTATCATTTTCGCTATCAAAAACTGTTCTATATTCAATATCACCATAAGAATATGGAATTTTAGTATATTCAATTAACGTTTCTTTGATAATATTTTGAAAATCTAAGGTATCCATTGCACTATTTCCTCTTCGTCAACATTAAATACGATTAAATAAATGTTGTCACTTTCTACTAATAGTGTACCAATTGGTTCTTGGAATAAAGCATTATATATATTATCCCGTACTGCTAAATATAGTGTTCGTTCGGGTTCAACACGATTCATAACAGCGCGATACAAAACAAAACCTCCAATAGCTTCTTTGAAGTCTTGTATTTCTGAAGGGCTAATAAAGCTTTTGATTTCTACAGCTATTTTATTTTCTGCTTTCTGTGCAGCTAATAATTTTTTCGCACCTAAATCTACATACATATCTCTTAGACCCCATTTTATATGTAAAGGGTCATCGGTGATTATCCAATCATCTTTTATTAAAGCATTTTTGAGAGCATCATGATAAATATCTCTAGCTGGCATTTGAATATTACTCCTTCAACTAACACCAAATTCCCACAACTTTCCCCGTCAATTCTTTTCCCAACCACGGTGTATTGCTAGATAAACTATGCAAGTTTCTACTCTCAACTTTCCATTTTTCCTGGGGATTAAATAAAGTTAATTCGGCTTTTTCACCACTCTTAATATTACTTGGATTTTGTTGTAAACATTCTGCTGGATTCGTAGAAAGCGCTCTCCATAATTCCAAAGCTGTAAATTCCCCTGTATTAACTAAATTTTGCCAGAGCAAAGGCAACGCTAATTCTAAACCTATTGCTCCCGGAGGCGCTTGAGCAAAAGCTACGGTTTTTTCTTCGTAAGTAAATGGTGAATGATCGATCGCTATGGCATCTAAAATTCCTTCACGGATTCCCCGACGCAATGCCATCATATCTTCTGGATTACCTAAAGGTGGTTTTAAGTTTAATGCGGTGTGATAACTTTTGACAGAAGAAGTATCAAGTAACAAATGCATCCAATTTGTGCTAGCTGTTACGGGTAAACCCTTAGCTTTGGCATTTTCTATTAATTCCACACTTCTAGCTGTAGAAACCCGCATTATATGAATAGGAGTGAAAGTGTTAGCAACTAATTCGAGTAAAGCGGCGATTGCTGAAGTCTCTGAAGCAGCAGGATTTCCCGGTAAACCCCATTGAATCGAATTTGCACCCTCGCGCATGATTCCATCCGCACAAATATCGCGATCGCAACACCAAAAAGCAGCGGTTTTTCTCAAGGGTTGCAGATATTCCAGCACTCGCCGCACTAAGGCTAAATTGTTCAAAGCATCACCATCGGCAAAACCAACAACTCCGGCATTTTTTAAATCTGTTAATTCCGTCATTTTTTCGCCTTTAACATTTTCGGTAATCGCACCCCAAATGTTAAGCAGAGGGAGAGAAGAATTTGAATTTGAATTTAAATTTTTATGAAGTTGCTGCAATTGTGCGACAACTGCGGGGTTATCAATACTTGGCGATGTATCTGGTAAAAGAGTAATGCGAGTAAAACCACCAGCACAGGCAGCTTTAAGCAGAGAAGCAACAGTTTCCCTTTCTTCAAAACCTGGTTCCCCAGAATGACTGTATAAATCTACCAATCCAGGGCCTAAAATTAAAGATTGACACTCACGAATAGAAGTATTATCGGGGATATCAGAAATTGTATCGTTAATTGACTTAATATAACCATCCTCAATCAACACATCAGCAACTCTATCGGTATTAGTTACTGGATTAATCATCCTTACTTTTTGTAATAATTCTTTTGTCATATTAAAGGATTTTAGATTTTAGATTTTAGATTTTGGATTAAATAGTTAGGAGTTTGGCAGCGGATGGAGTTTGGCAGCGGATGGAGTTTGGCAACGGATGGAGTTTGGCAACGGA
>CAYMZW010000388.1:0-6818 GCA_964395005.1 uncultured Rivularia sp. | reverse complement strand
GCATGACTATTTAGGTCTTTTACAAACTTGAATTCATCTCTTATCTGAGTGTTGTCAAACCCAGGAACTTCACCAGGTGGAACACCGACACCAGATCAATTTCGACAACACCAAACCAAACTTGAACAATGGAATAATGAAATTGAAAGGCTCGAACAAGAAGCAAAAGATTACTGCAATAAAATTGGTTTTTGCGTAACCTAAGTACGTCGGTGTTGAAAATTGTAACGCCGGACAAGGCAGTAGGCAGTAGGCAGTAGGGGTAAGGGTTTAAAGCTAATTTACATTCTGTTACATAGTTTTGTTTATTTCTGCCGACTTACTTAATTAATATTTTGCGCTTTATCATCGAGTTACATATAACAATTCAAACCAACAGCAATAAAATCTATAAGTTGTTATTTGATATTCACCATAAACGACACAACACCAGCTACTGGAGGCGGAGCCTCTGAAAATCATTTCCCAGTCTGGAGACTGGGAACTAGTGAAAGCCCCCCAAATTAGCGGGGGTTGGGGGGATCTAGAATGTCTGGAGCCTTGTCCCTACTCCCTACTCCCTGCTCCCTACTCCCTTGTCCTGATTACTATTTTCAACGCCAACCTACTTATCACAAAAATGCCCTTAGCAAATAAATTCTTAAAGTTATAAAAAAATAATTACTGATATTTTGTAAAAAAAGTAACTTTAGTAACTTGTTTGCATCAAAAGTATAAAGAATATTCATATTTTTTGCGAAGAGAGAAAAATTACTTAGTTCGATATTTTATATCTTAGATTTCAATTATTACATTAAAACGAAGATGATTTTTATTATTCAAATATGCTGTTTTAAACAAGCTTTGCGTCAAGCTCACAGCACAATTGATCTAAGATAGCAAAAACCAAGCCAAACAACCGCCATTATTGGCTTTTAGGAATTACTTTTAAGGCAATAATTTAATCGAAGTTAAAAAATAATCTGTAAAATTATAAATGTTATAGCGGAGTTATATTACCAAATTGATACTGAGATTGTTAGTGATTATCGCAACATACAAATCTGCTTTTGTGTTTCTATTTTAACAAGTTAATAACGTCTTAAATAATACAATTGACCGCGCTTTTACTAAACAAATTGATACGTTATACTAAAATCGAATAAGCATAATTTTGCGCTTGCTAGATTATTTTCTTGCCCGCAATTTCTGTAATTTTTATATGCCTAATTTATGGACTTCTGACGAACACGCTTTATCGTACTTAGCACAAGCTGATAACATTCCTCATCGCACTGGAGGTGAAGCAGTGCTGTTAGAGGAAGTTCCTAAAACGGTGAAGCGCATTCTCGATTTAGGAACTGGGAATGGACGCTTGCTAGCACTATTAAAAATCGAACGTCCAACTGTTTCATGTGTTGCTGTAGACTTTTCACCAACTATGTTAGAAGCGGTGAAAAGTCGCTTTCAGGATGATTCTACGGTGGAAATTATTGACCATAATTTAGATGAAACTTTACCCGAATTAGATACTTTTGATGCTATTGTTTCTAGTTTTGCTATTCATCACCTCAGCCACCATCGTAAACGTTCGCTTTATGTAGAAATATTTAATTTGTTGCAGCCGGGAGGTATTTTCTGCAACTTAGAACACGTTGCTTCACCAACGATTCGTTTGCACGAAAAGTTTTTGAAAGCGATAGGAAGAACTTCATCTCAAGACGATCCATCTAACATTCTTTTAGATGTAGAAACTCAATTAAATTGGTTGCGAAACATTGGCTTTGAAGATGTGGATTGTTATTGGAAGTGGCTAGAATTAGCGCTACTGATTGGATTGAAACCAAAAATTATAACCAGCGATGCGGTGCAGTGAATGAATTTAATTTGGCTTTTATTAAAGGCTTCTTGGATGCAAGTGGCGATCGCCGTTTTTACAGGTTTGGTAAGTGGTGGCACCACAGCGCGATTAATTGCGTTGATAAATAAAGCTATTAGCGAGGGGTTTGAAGCGTCAAATAGTTTCAGCGACTTGGCTTGGCAGTTTCCAACTTTGGCATTAATAGTAGTTGTTAACAGCATTTTCTCGCAAGTTTTACTAATAAATTTGTCTCAAGAAGCCGTTTATCAATTACGGTTGCGTTTGAGTCGAGGAATTTTATCTTCTCAACTGCGTCATTTAGAAAAGTTAGGTACGTCGCGTCTGTTGGCAACCCTGACAGAAGATGTGGCAACTTTAACCGCGACAGTCTACGCAATTCCTTTTATCTGCGTCGATCTTGCCATTATTGCCGGGTGTTTGCTTTATTTATCATTTCTATCAAGTACGGTATTTACTTTTACCGTCGGCTTTGTAATGATAGCCGTTGGCAGTGTTCAATTATTAATAAACAGAGCCAGTGGTTATCTAATTTCAGCCAGAGACGAACAAGATCGTTTGCTCAAACATTTTCGTACTATCACCGAAGGTATTAAAGAGTTAAAACTGCATAGCGCTCGTCGTCAGGAGTTTTTTGAAGACGAATTGCAGCATAGTGCAGCCATATGTCGCGATCAAAATTCAGCAGCCTTATTAACATTTTCGATATCTACTGGATGGGCAAATTTATTATTTTTCGTGCTTGTCGGTTTGCTGCTATTTGTACTACCGCAATTCGCACCAGTTTCCGCCGGAGTTTTGTCAGCTTATATACTTACAGTTACTTATTTAATGTTGCCCATGCAGAGCATATTAGATAAGTTGCAGGCTTTATCTAAGGCTACCGTAGCGCTACAGAAAATTGAAAGAATGGGTTTAGTTTTAGCTGGTAACAAAGAAAACTATCTAGAACAAAATGAAAAAGAGGTAAAAACATTTTCTAAATTGGAATTAGAGCAAGTTGTTCATGCATATCCAGGGGAAGAAGAAAATCGTTTTAGTTTAGGGCCAGTTGATTTAACTTTTAAGCCAGGAGAAATTGTATTTATAGTTGGCGGCAACGGAAGCGGAAAATCAACCTTAGCTAAACTAATTACCGGATTATATATTCCCGAAGCAGGAGAAATTAAATTAGACGGTGAAGTTATTACCGATGATAACCGCGAATGGTATCGCCAACATTTTTCGGTGATATTCTCCGACTTTTACTTATTTGAAAAACTGTTGGGAATGGATAAACCAGCTTTAGACGAACAAGCCCAGGAATATTTAAGACAGTTAAAAATTAATCATAAAGTAACAATAGAAAAAGGTAAATTATCAACCACCGAACTTTCCCAAGGGCAGCGAAAACGTCTAGCATTATTAACAGCTTATTTAGAAAACCGTCCGATTTACCTATTTGATGAATGGGCATCAGACCAAGATCCAATTTTTAGAGACATATTCTACAAAGAAATTTTAGTTAATTTGAAAAAACGCAAAAAAACAGTATTAGTAATCAGCCACGACGACCATTATTTCCACCTTGCAGATAGAATAATAAAATTAGATTACGGAAAAATTGAATACGATAAAATTAATACTCAATTAAGTCTTAATAATGGGGCATTGAAAATGGGGAATAGGGCATAGGGGATTGGGAATAGGGCATGGGGCATGGGGGATTGGGCATAGGGCATAGATTCGTAGGTTGGGTAATCGCGCGTACGCGCAACCCAATATCTGTGTTGGGTTTTACGACCTATTGCTTCGCAACGTTTACGCTAACAACCCAACCTACAATTACCAATTACCAATTACCAATTACCAATTCCCAATCCCCCATGCCCAATCCCCAATTCCCCAATTCAGTTAAAATACATGAATGAACAACAAACACCTAACAATCAAACAACTTACGCAAGAAGTTGGTGGTGGTTTGACTCCCAGGATGGTTAGGCATTATCACAAGTTGGGGTTACTACCAGAAGCACAACGCTCCTCCGGTAATTATCGTCTGTATACTGATGCCGACGTGCAGCAGTTGCGGCGAATTTTGGCGTTGAAATCTCAGGGTTTTCAATTAGATGATATTCGTCAATTACTCGATTCTCCGGAGATGATGAGTTTCGATGCTTTGGCTTCTCAATTACAGCAACAATATCATTCGGTAACAGAGCAGTTAGCCAGATTGCGACAAACAGCGTCGGCTTTAGAAGAATTTTTGCAAAGGGATAAACTTTGTCAGGATACCCAATTAAAAGTTTTAGATCAATTAAAAAAAGTAGAAATAGAATCAGCTTTTGGATTGCAAGAATTAGATCGACTTTGGCAAGGTTTGGATGCGGCAGTTAATATCCAACCAGAAGATTTTAGCGAATCGCTGCAAAAAATATTGCCGGATTTATCTCAGAAAAACGAAATTGAAAAAGATTTGCTTTCCAAACTGGTGTTTGCTTGTGGTGATGTCAGTTTAGTAAATTCCCTACGGTTAAGTAAAGATGCAATCGTTGCAGCCAGACATAATCTCAAAACCGGCACAGAAATTGTTGCCGATGTTTCCCCGGTGGTAGCAGCACTCGACCATACACGCATTGCACATTTAGGCGCTAAAGTCAAGACATTAATTGACGACCCCCACATTCATAGCGTTGATGAAGCAGAAAGAAAGTTTTGGCAAGACAAAGAATTGCTAGAAAAGTTAAAGCAGTTAAAACCGGGATGTATTTTAGTCATCGGCTATACGCCATCGGTGTTAATGTCAGCATTGAAACTTGTAGAAGAAGAAAAATTAAAACCATCTTTAATAATAGGAATGCCCATCGGCTTTAATCACGCTCCCGCAGCCAAACGTCGTTTAATGCATTCAAACGTAGAATACATTACCACTGTAGGAACCCTCGGTGGTGGATTATTAGCCGCTGTAGCTTTGAATGCTTTAGTAAGTTCGTTAATTGAAAAGCCAGATTGTCATTGTTATTTAAGTCATAGGGAATAGGTAATTGGTAATTGGGCATAGGGCATAGGGCATTGGGCATTGGGCATTGGGCATTGATAATTGATAATTGATAATTGATAATTGATAATTGGTAATAATGTATTTACAGATTTATAACTTGCAACTTTTAACTAATAATTCCTAATTCACTAATTATAAATACTTTAAACATCCACTACTTAAAACCATCCGCTGCCCAAAACCATCCGTTACTTAAAACCATCCGTTACTTAAAACCATCCGCTGCCAAAAACCATCCGCTGCCAAAACCATCCGCTGCCAAAACCATCCACTGTTAAAATATAAAATCAAATGTTTAATCAAGACTGGTTGCTTACAGATAAAGGACAATATGAAAACTGTGAAATTATAGAAGAAACTGAATTATCTGCACCCTATCGATTATTTAGGTTTTTGACTAATTTAGAAGATATTTTGCAAAGTACTAACGACGATAAACGGCGACTTGAAGAAATTCGTCCTTTAGTACGTCGCTTGCTCAATAGCTCCGAATGGCTGCATTACGAATATTTGGAGCCAAATCCAGATACGGGTTGGGCGGTAACAACCCTTTATGACGAGCCGGATTTTCCCCTGACAGTGCAAACAGTAGTTTGGCTACCGGGATCTGTTTCACCAATCCATAACCATGCAACTTGGGGAATTGTGGCTATTTTAAGCGGAGAGGAAAAGAATACTTTGTGGAAGCAAGTAAATCAAGATGGTAAACAAATTGAAAAAGCAGGTGAATTAATTCTTTCCCCTGGTGATATGATTAGCTTTACTTCCGATGCTATTCATAATGTAGAAGTTGTAGGTGATGAGCCAACAGTTAGTTTTAACTTGTATGGGGAAACTAACTACGATCGACGTTACCAATTTGACCCAATTAACTGTAGGGCAACAAATTTTTAAGGTATAGTTTTTCTGTTAAATAAATGAATCCATTTAAACTTTGGTTTTGTATATCTAATAGATTCTAATTTACTAGTGAAGGAAAAATTTTATGAAGAAAGTTAATTATTTAGCTACGCTGACAGCAGTTTCTTTGCTAAGTTTGGGAATCGTCGTTGGTTGCGCTAACCCTTGCGCTGGAAAAACTACCGATACAGAAACTACAGATAAAGTCGATCCCTGTGCTGGTAAGAATCCTTGCGCTAGTAAAGATCCCTGTGCTGGTAAGAAAAATCCCTGCGCTAGTAAAGATAAACAGTAAGATAAATTGTAACTGGCACGGGCAGGGATGCCCGTACCACAAAAGTTAATTTAAACGTTTAAATCTTGCATCGCTAAACGAATTTGTTCAATACGTCTTTTATTGACTCCCAAGTCAGATTCTCCCACACGAGATGCAGAGCGAACATGAATTACGTTTTCCGAGGTGGGAAAGTAAAATTCTACATCGTCAGTAAACTTAAAAATTCTACTTTTAGAAAGAGCGTGAATATAATTATCAGTTTCTTCTACAACTTCTGTACGAGGAACAACCGTAAGAACTTTGAGTAAAGTTTCTTTGGCTTGAGCGCGATCGCCATGATAGGGAATCGGATCGATCGCGTGCTTTTCGTCACCATTTTGACTGACAACGCAATTTGGGGAAGTTGGACAGGAAGTAAGATGATTGTCGGTAATTCCCACTGCTAAACTTACTTCGGGGAAGATTATAAGACCAGTTAAGCTCAGAAATATTACGCAAATAAGAGATATTGAACGGGATATAAATGACATTAAGAAAATACTCCTCAAGGTTGAATTAATTACCTCGATCATTTTCCGTCATTTTGGGTGTTTGTTACCAAAAACCTTACCCTTCCCTTCTATCCCCCCTAGCCCCCCTTAATAAAGGGGGGAATCAAAGTTAAAGTTCCTCTTAATAAAGGGGGGAATCAAAGTTAAAGTTCCTCTTAATAAAGGGGGGAATCAAAGTTAAAGTTCCTCTTA
>CAYMZW010000387.1:0-6822 GCA_964395005.1 uncultured Rivularia sp. | reverse complement strand
GATATTGCTGAGGTATCATTTGTTTGAGGAATTCGGCTTTGTCTCCTTTTGATAAAACAGCATCACCAAATTCTTTGAACAAATGTACTAAAATTTCATGTCCGGCGATACGAGTACTAACAACATCTGGATGTTTTATTACTTTAATTTTAGTTTCGCAACGTATATCTTCAAGTACGGAAGCATATTGACTCAAAGTTAACAATTCGGTATCAAACTCACCAGTCAGCATTTCTGGCTCTTTTAATAGAAAAATATCGGCAACATCTTTTACTAGTTTGCTAATTGCACGAGCGCGTAAATATTTAATTTGTTCTTCTTCGGTGTTTGTTTGCGATCTGATGTCAGATTCCGAACGTTGAGCAATAGCATTGAGTAATTGTTTGGCATCAGCAAAAGGAATATATCTCATGCGGCAACCGTCTTCTACATCTACAATCAAATAGCAGATATCGTCAGCAGCTTCCATTAGAAAAGCTAAGGGATGCCTTGCCCACCAAGCAACTTCGTTATTGCGGCGAATTAATCCTACAGTTTGGGCAACTTGTGCAAATAACTCTTTTTCGGCTTGAAAAAAATTATATTTAGCAATACTTTTACCTTGATAACCATTAAGTATATCTTCGGATATATAAGATTCTCTAGGATACTTTGCAAAAGCGGCTATAGTTGGACAGGTAAGTTGCATTCCCCCTTTTCTCGGCTGCATTTCCAGATTGCTAATAATCCGAAAGCCTTGAGCATTACCTTCAAATAAATTGAAATCAGTCTCCTGAATCTTGTCGAGAGATATTTGTGTAGTTGCAAACCAATTTTTAAAGCCGCTTTGAATCGCATCTTCCCCAGAATGACCAAAAGGAGGATTACCGATATCATGAGCAAGACTTGCAGCAGAAACAATATCCCCAAAATCAGAAGGATTATAATCTTTAAGATTATGCCTTTGAATAATTTCGTTGCCGACAATTGTACCCAGCGATCGCCCAACACAAGAAACTTCAATACTGTGAATTAAACGAGTTCGCAAATAATCATTTTCTGATAAAGAATAAACTTGAGTCTTATCTTTTAAACGGCGAAAAGGAGACGAAAACACCAAACGATCGTAATCTCTTTGAAAACAACTGCGTATTGACTCAGAATCAATAAGGTTATCTTTACCAAGTCTTCGTCTTATTAAAAGTTGCTGCCATTGCATCATAAAATAATATTGGTTGTTAGTTGTTAGTTGTTAGTTGTTAGTTGTTAGTTGTTAATTGTTAGTTGTTGGGAGTTAAGAGTTAAGAGTTAGTAAAATTATCTCCCCCCTCTCCCCCCTCTTCCCCATCTCCCCCTACACTGCTTGTACTCTATCTAAATAAGAGCGTAAAATATCTCCTTCTAAGACTTCATGCTCTAAAAGATGTTGAGTCATTTCTTCGAGCAAGTCGCGGTTAGTTTTAAGAATTAATAGTGCCTGATGATGGGCGTTTTCAATAATTTCTCTGACTTCTCTATCAATTGCTGCTGCTACTATCGAGCTTACTTCACGACGAGAATTAGACGAACCATCTAAAAACGAAGATTGGGGTTTTTCCAGTGCGATCGGTCCTATATTCTCGCTCATACCGTAAAGCGTAACTGCTTTCTCGGCTAAATCGGTTGCTTTTTGAATGTCGTCGCTTGCGCCTGTGGAAACCTCTCCAAAAACGACTTCTTCAGCACTACGTCCAGCTAGTAAAGTTGTAATTCTAGCACGAAGTTCCCCTTCTAACATTAAAAAACGGTCTTCTTGCGGTAGTTGCAGTGTGTATCCTAACGCACCTATACCTCTGGGGACAATGGAAATTTTTTCTACTTGACCGGATACCAATGCACCGACTATTGCATGACCGCATTCGTGGTAAGCTACGATTTTTCTTTCTGTTTCGTTGAGTACGCGAGATTTTTTCTCTAAACCTGCTATTACTCTTTCTAAGGCTTCGTTGAAATCTGCGATCGTTACAGCTTCTCGATGCTCTCTTGCAGCTAATAGCGCTGCTTCATTTACCAAGTTGGCTAAATCTGCACCTGCAAAACCGGGTGTACGTGCCGCAATTATGCTTAAGTCTAAGTTCTCTTGTAACTTAACCTTTTGCGTATGTACTTGTAAAATTGCTAAACGTCCTAGCTTGTCCGGACGGTCTACAACTACCTGTCTATCAAAACGTCCGGGACGAAGTAAGGCTTGATCTAATATTTCTGGTTGGTTTGTTGCAGCGATAATAATTATACCTTTATTCGCTTCAAAACCATCCATTTGAGTCAACATTTGATTCAGGGTTTGTTCCCGTTCTTCATTGCTCGAAGCAAACATTCCAGAACCACTTCTAGCCCTACCTAAAGCATCTAATTCATCGATAAATACAATACAGGGAGACAACTGTTTGGCTTGTTCAAACAAATCTCGAACTCTCGCAGCACCTACCCCTACAAACATCTCCATAAATTCAGAACCGGAGACACTCAGAAACGGAACTCCAGCTTCTCCTGCAACTGCTTTAGCCAAAAGAGTTTTACCTGTTCCGGGTGGCCCTATTAACAAAACTCCTTTAGGGATTTTTGCTCCTAATTGAGTATATCTATCGGGATTTTTGAGGAAGTCTACTATTTCTTCTAATTCTGCTTTTGCTTCATCGATTCCAGCAACATCAGCAAAGGTAACTTTAGTTTCCTTAGCATTTCCTGAATAAATCCTAGCTTTGCTTTTTCCTGCATTCAAAGGGTTAGAAGCACCTCCTCCACCTCCACGTTGAAAGCGGCCAGCAAACCAAGCTATGATTAAAAAGAATAAAATTGGCGTAATAGCCCAACTTAAAGCTGTAAATATCCAGTTTTCCCCACCATTGGGTTGAACCGCAAATTCCACATTATTCTCTTCTAGTAATGTTGGTAAAGTTCGATCTTCTGGTAAAGGAATCGTAACGTAAGCATTATCTGGACGAATTGATTTACCTGATTTAGATTGTTTCGCTTTATCTAAATCAGTGTTGAGAAAATATTCTACACTATTCTCTTTTACGAGAACTTTGCCGACTTTACCTTGCCTTATTTGATTGCGAAATTGACTGTAAGGAACCTCTGTTTTGCTCGGACTATTAAATAATGGGAAAAAACCTAAGAATAAAAAGAATAATACAATTGTAATCAAACAACCACTAAAGTTTTCTTGCTTTTGTGGATTTGGGTAGCTATCATTTTCAAGTTGCATTTTTAGGTTTTACTCTTAAGTAAAAAGGTTATATAGCAAACCATTAATTTACTTCAAACAATAAATTCAAGTGCTATTTACTAGTATAAATGGAAACTTTAGATTTGGGTGTTAACCCGATGACTGTTAATATTAACTATAATTTTTGTATTCTAAAATAGATAGATTTGTATCATAATTTTCATTAAAACGAAGTACACGATTAATTGATCCAGGACTTACGTAAAGCCCCCTTTAAAAAGGGGGGTTGGGGGGATCTAAACGGTTGAAACGCTTAATTTCTCGTTGCGTTTGCGTAAGTCCTATGATCGTTGTTAATTGTTAATTGATAATTAATAATTGTTAATTGATAATTAATAATTAATTCACTCCCATTCTTTTAATTCACTGTAAATATTGCGAATCAGGACATTTAGTTGTTGACGACGACTTTCAAAGTTGGCTGCAATAAAAATCAATGTAATTCCTACTAACAAACCTATTACCCATTTAAGAAAAGGATAATCTAGGGTAAATATTACTAAGTGATAGAAAGCTGTAATTAAAAATGATGCCGTACCAATATACAAAAAGGCACGTATTCTTAATCCTAATCCCGCGAATACCGCAATTAAACTCAAAATTCCTGGGATTAAAAATGTATTTTGATGGAATAGAGTGGCATATCCACAAATCATTCCACTAGCAAAAATTCTTAACCCGTGACGATATACTTTGTTTTGCGGTAGTTTGAGTTGCGAATCGAATTGAGCAATATATAGTAAAGATAAACCGATTGAGGAAATGTACCACAAAGCATCGAATAAACTTAAATCGAAAAACCAACGCCACAAAACCCAATTCACTAATCCTAAACTGATGTAGGTAAAGCGGATTTTATTTACAATTTTGGCGATGAAAATATAGTAACCGGCTACAAATAGTAAAGAAATAGAATAAATTTGTATTCTGGTTTCCCATAAATAAAATAATGGGAGAATGTACGCTGTTATTTGCCAAGGTTTTTTACGCCAGCCCCAACGCTCCCACGGTAAAATATAGATGAAATAAGCCACTATGCAGGAAACCCCTGCTATCCAAGGACGTATTTGTTGTAGGAAAATGCTTACTATTGAAGCTGGTGGAATAAAATATCTGAAAACAGCAATTTGTATTAAACCGATGTAAACCCAAATATCTGCTTGTACAATGTTTCTCGAATTTGGTTGTGATGCTAAATTCCTATATCTTCCTTCAAATATTGCGTAGCAACTTAATAATAATCCCGTTACTAATGCCAATTTATAAGCTTCTACAGGATTACCCATTGTCGCTATTAATAATACGCTACCTAAAGCCCAGTGAAAATGAGCAAACATTTTTAATTCTTGGGAACTAAGTTTTAGATAACTTGTCAACCAGCGGGATAATAAACGATAAGCATAGGCAATAAATGTAGCAAGGGTAGCCAAAATAATCCAACCATCACCGACTGCACCACCACTAGCTTGCGTGAGTTGATAGAACAACAGTTCGTATGCAGCAATTGATACTCCCACAAGTCCTAAATACAGTAGCGGTTTTAATTTTTTACTGCGTCTTCCAATACTAATTACAATCCAAGCGACAGCCAGCGTTGATAAACCAGTCCAGCTATCAAAGATACTCCAGCGCAGCAATACCCCGAAACCCGCGTATAATAAAGGTAAAATATGCCAGCGTTTGGGAAGTTTTCCACCATAGTGCTTACTTTGCAACCATTCACCTACTAATTGCGTAATTAAACCTAAAGCAATATTCGCGATCGCCAGATAAATAAGTTGAGGTGAATTCTCATTGGTAACTTCATAAACCCCAAACTCAAATATCTCAATCAGGTACACTTCCAACAATTCTACAGTCCACCCAATACCGTAAAATGTCCAGTTTGTGAATTCGTATAAATGGCGAAAAGATAAAGCTACTAGAAGAATAACTGCGGAAATTGTACATAATAGGATATTAGATTCAGCAAACAAGTAAATTGATATTGCGTGTACGCTTAGTAATAACAACTCGCAACCGCACAGCCTACTTGCCCAAAAATCTGTAGCCACTGCATATATACTTGCTAATTCGTTTCCTCGCTGCAACAATTTGCGAATTAACCACAAACAAAGAGTAATAATCGCAGTCAATACAAACCAACCTGCATAGGATAAAGAAACACTTTCCCATACCGCAGCAGCAATCAAACTTAAACCAAAACCTACCGTAATTACCGCAAAATTTTTGTGTTTTAAGTATCTTGTATTAACAAACATCACCGCCGTACCAATTGCTAAACTTATTAACCTAATTCCCGGTAGCGTTAAAGTTAATAATTGAGCAAGTACGATCGCTAAAACACTTATCTTTTGCTTATTTTCTCCTTCCCTGCTGCGACTAGCAATAACACTCAGCGTTACAGGTGTGACTAACCAACTTAATCCCCAACTTGATTGATTAATATATTTATCTACATATTGATTTACATAAATACCATTCCAAGCCGATTCTATATTTGTCAGCAACAGCAAATAACTCAAACCCGCAAGCAGCAAACCGATATGCCATGCAGTATCTTGCCATATTCCATCACCAACGCTAAACAACCATTCCGCTACCATTACAACCAAGCAAATAACAGCCCAAACTTGTTGTGAAATAGTAGGGAAGAATAAATTTATCCACGAGAAAAGGGTAAGTATTGCGGTGGTGTGAGTTAGGTAGGTGAGGGGGAGGAGGGAGGTGAAGAGATGGGGAGAGGGGGAGATGGGGGGAAGAGATATTTTTTGAAAGTGTTGGTGGGTGACAATGAAGAGGGTAATTGTGGAGAAAAGTAGGTTTAGGGAACGTAATGCAGGGTTTTCTAATGCTACTGCGGTTAAAGTAAATCCCAAAATTAACGTTAATATTTCGCCAAAGTTTGCTAAATCGGGTTTATTTGTACTGCTTCTTAAATTATCTGTAAACGCTACCATAAATATGATGTAGGGAAAAAGTCCTACACTTAATAATGCCCAAGGATGATCTTGAGAATTGGTAAATTGAGTAGCAGTTGTAATAATTGAAGATTGAAATGCATAGGGTAATAATCGCCAACCCAAGCTCATTGACTGCAAACCAATTGCGAAGAAAGCAGTTAAATCTCTTTTTAAACCGTATAAATGCAAGCGACTGTGGAAAAACCATAAACTCAAACCGCTGACAGCAAAAGCTTGTAAAGGATTACTCCAAACTGTTACAAACCAACCGAGGAATAATAATATACCGCCGATGGTTTGTGAGGGGAAGGTGGGGAGAGATGGAGATTGGGAGATGGGGAGATTGGGAGATGGGGAGGAAGAATTTTCCTTGTCTTCCCTTTGTGCTAACCAAGCTATCAACCAGCCGCAAATACCAATAGCTAAACCTAGTTGAGCAATATTTATTCCTGCGCCAATAATTGCTCTTAATAACAATATTATCGAGGAATAAATAATTACGGCAGCGGGTACATTTTTACCCCAAGAGAATTGAGATACATTTCTTTTTTCTTCCCCCTCTTCCCCCTCTCTCCTAGCAGCTTGAAGATTTTGAAAAACGGTAATTAT
>CAYMZW010000386.1:0-6843 GCA_964395005.1 uncultured Rivularia sp. | reverse complement strand
TAGCCTGCAAAACCTGAGTAATATAGCGCTTTACAGCACCCCAGTTTCCCTCAAGTTCCAACAGCGCATCTAATTCCGCACCCCATAAATTTGGACGCACTTGTTGCGCTTCGTGTCCGAGTTCCATGTCAAAACTATCGGCTAGAGAATGGGCTGGATCTGTACTTAAAACAAGCGTCTTGTAACCTAACTCAGCACAACGTAGTCCAGTAGCGGCAGCAACCGAAGTTTTCCCCACACCGCCTTTACCTGTCATTAAAATTACGCGCATGAATAATTTTTATTTCCTGAGAAGCTTTTACATTAATTTACATATATTCATTATGAACTCTTTGAGGATGAGAAATGCTGTTTAAGTACATCCAATCGCGAACATTTCCAATAATCGATGTGAGAAATTATCAAGCCATCACAATTAACTCGTAATTCGCTCCATCCAGGGATAGAAATTCGCGGATTCCAAGGTACAGGTGTATTCCAGTTAAGAGTCCATTCAAGTTTAATTGTGTCCCCTTCCCTGCGAATATCATGCAAATCCATCTTAGTTTTCATGAAAAAAGTTTCAATAAACTTAATCATCAACTTAAAGCGTCTAACTCCATTAAACTCATTCATCGGATCTTTAAAATAAACATCTTCCGCGTAAAGACTATAAGTTTGATTCTTAGGAAACCTTTGATAATCTTCTTTTAAAATTTCTACAATATCCATTTATTAGTTGTTAGTTGTTAGTTGTTAATTGTTAACTGTTAACTGTTCACTGTTCACTGCTCACTGTTAACTGTTAACTGTTCACTGTTAACTGCTCACTGTTCATTCCATAATCTTTCCAATTGCCCTCGCCAAGCGGTTAAAACTCGTTCTCGCGATTCGGGGCTTTGATCCATTTCACCCATTAAACCTTCGGCATAAAAACGCTCAAGATTTTGCATTGTCGCTTCTAAAGATTTTCCTTGCTGTTTAGAAGCTTGAACAATTTCTTTAATCTTCGTTTCAGTTAAGCGACTAAAAGCATCATTCACGCCCACTTCATAGAGAGAAATTAATCTGGCGATCGCATCGCGAAAATCTTCTACAACCAAGCTGGCGCAACTGTGCTGAAATACTCCCCACAAAACTTCTTGATGCAATGCGTAGCGTACTTGTTGAGTATCATCAAAATTGGCTTCAAAAAACTGCTGTAAAAATGGTTGTGCTTGCTGTGCTGGCATAATCGGCAATAAAACTCGCAACCAAGTTTGATCTTCACTAAGTAGTGTCAACAGTCGAAAAGTAGGAGTTTCAACTTGCCAAGAGCCAGGTGCAAGAACTTTTACTGCGGATGTACCAAATAAATCGGAGAGCGTATCAGCAATTTCGTTAGGTGTCATATTATAGGATTTGAGCTATTATTCCAGCCTAACGCTTGGGGGTATCATGCTTTATCTTCCCAAAGACTTATGCCGTGTTTTGAAAATAGGGTTGGGGGGAATAGGGAATAGGGAATAGGGAATAGTTAGGAGTTAGGAGTTAGGAGTTAGGAGTTGGGAGTTAATAATTATCTTCTGCTTCTTCCCCCTCCCTACTCCCTACTTCCTGCTCCCTACTCCCCAATTCCCAATGCCCAATCCCCCATACCCAATCCCCTATTTCTTATAAATCAAAAATACCGAACCAATCGCGCCGAAATTCTCAACGTAGGTTTTACCGTCGTAAAATAATCCGGGAGATTCACCTCCATCAAATAATATTCCTTCTTGAATATTTCCTAAACAGTTATTCTGAGCAATACCTTCTAAAACATCATCAAATTGATCTGGTAAAAGTTCTTTATTAACGTCAGAAATTTCAATATCGGAATTTGCTCTATTATCATTAACTAATAAAATCACATAACCTTTGCTTGTAGTCGCAGCCATCGAACGATTTATAGCTTGTTTACAGGCAAATTCTCCCAAAGCATTACAAATATCTATAAACTTTCCATTACGATAAAATCTTCCGTTACCTCCAACTATGTTGTAGTTTAAAATATCGCGATTTCTTCTACCTTTTCCAATAGTTGCTTGACGTTGAGAAGGCTTCCCTCCAGATACCCCAAAAGAAGAACGTCTATTTTTAAAATCTCCTGAATAGCTAATTCCTCGCGAAATATTCAAACCTTGGGGTTTATCATCAGTATCAATGTAGTCTGCATTAATTGCGGCTATAGGTTTTTTCCCATTCAATAAAGCATTTTCATCGCTGATTATTTCACGAAATAATTTGGGAACGTATTCTTTTCGTAATTTACCGTTCTCTTTGGCATAAATTTTGTGAGCTAAACCTACATTTACTTTAAAATCTAATTCTGATGATTTAGGATTAAAAATAATAACATGATTAATTCCTGTATTAGATTTCTCACCTAAGTTATTGGTTTTGAAAAATTCAATACTAAAATTTCTATCTTTCCCCGGACAATCTGCTGAAGATTTTTTGAGTATTTTATCTGGTATATTCTTTTTTAATATATTTTCTTCTGAAATATCTTCTTCTTGTCTAATTATTGATGGCTTCTGAGTCAAGTCTGGCGAATTATCGTTGCTTTGGTTATAAGAACGAAAAAAGAATACGCCGGCGACTACCAGTATTAAGCGTATAAGATTCTTGTTGAACATAATTTTACGATTAATGAATAAAATATTATTTATACCCTTACTAGCGAACGGGTATCTCAATTGCTTCTCTTATCTGCTTACCGAGGAAAACAATATCTCTCAGGAAGAGTTTTGCATTCAACAAGCTTAACCACAATCGAGCAAAACTTTATCTAAGATAACTATTTATTCTTGTTTATCGCTGCATTTTATCTAACATAAAAAAAACTCCCCACATAAATAATTTTGCGGGGAGATATTTAAGATTAATTCGAGTTAATCTAATACTGCTCGATTAAGGGGAGATCCTCCCTAACCCTCCTTCAGAAGGAGGGAATCAAGCCCCCTTTTTAAGGAGGTGTGGGGGATCGGAAGATGAAGTTTAATTTCTTAACTGAGTAGTATTAAGAGTTAATCTAATTTATTTCTCGGAATCTCAAATTAAGCAAACCATTCTAAAACAGCTTCATCCTTGGTATTAGTATTGCGTGATGGAGTTTCACGATTGAACTTCATCTGAATCGAACGGGTTTGTTCGCCGTCAACTGCAACTGCTTTAATTGGATAATCAATCAAACCATCTTGGAAGGACATTTGGAAGCGGAATGTACCGTCGGGATTTAGTTTGATTTCGCGATCGCCAATTGTAACGGTAGCATCTGGTTCGGTTGCACCGTAAACAATCAATTCAGCGTCAGCAATTAACCAGAATTTACGAGCGCGTTCGGGAGGTTGAGATGCACCCATACCAACACCAGACATATTTACACCTGATGCTGTAGGAAGCGCCCACATACCCACACCGGATGGGAAAATGTAGGAACTGATAGCTTGCTCTGGAGACATCGAACCGGGAACTTGATGTTGAGAACCGAAGATAGAACCCGCTACCCGCATTGCTTCTGCGGATTCAGCCATGCCAAAGATTTGTTCGTAAATAGGATTACCATTTCCATTAACACTGCCTGCTTGTGCGGTTTCTGGTGTTGTCTTCGTAGGTGGTACTAATTCGTACTTAGTCGCACCGCGTAAATCTTCTTCAAAATCAACGGTGATAAATACATCTTCAATCCAGTCGGAAGGATACACGGGAGGCACGTGTACTCTTGCACTGCGAGCCAATACCAACCAACGCCCGTCAGCGCAACGATAACCGATGTCGATTATATAATCGCGATCGCTAACAGGAATTGGTAAATACCATTCCCTCGCCATTTCATCACAAGGATACTCTTGGAGATTATGGGCACTTTGGTTATCTAAATCGATGTCGGTAACATCATAAATTCTTAGTGCTAATTGTTGTCCGCCTTGTTTGCGTAAATCTTCCTTATGCTCGTTGGAAATATCCCAATAAGCATAAGCCCATTGTGGATCGCGAGGCATTAGAACAACACGACTCTCGCCATAACCACTAGGTAAATCAGCAAGCCCTTGATCGACCGAAGCGAGATTACCGCCAGTTTTATCTTCTTGTCCTAACTCGAATTTAGCTGCTTCCACTGTTTCCTGTGCCTCCAATGAATGAGATTCCTGTCTTGAAAATTTCCTACTTTCTGCTTCCTGAACTGCTGCGAGTAACTGAGCTTTACGCATTCGGCTATAGCGAGATATGCCGTATTCGCTGGCAACTTTTCGTAGTTGCCGTAATGTCATTTCTTCTAACGGTGGGCGTTCTTTTGCCATGAGTAAAGACCTCCTAAATTTTGATTAAGATATTTCTTTTGTTTAAGGAGAGGTCGGTCTAATTACATCTACCCCATTTTTTTTAAATCAAATTGTTAAGTTTATGCCAAACTTTCAATTTTCAATTTGCTCTATCCTCAATGAGAATACTTCCATGCAAAATATGGGGTTCAAGGTTAAACATTCTTTTTCACTAAAGAACCAAAATTGTTAACCCCTACCTTTGGTTTCTTCTGCTCTAACAACTTTCACTCTGAAGTAAAAGTTTTTCTAATGTCATCTATAAGAATTTATTAGGAGTTTATAACAACAGAAGAATTACTTGTCATCAATATTAACTGCAATACCTTGGTAGGGATCAAGGGGGTAAAGAAGACTTTTTTTAGTCAGTTACGAATTTATAGGCTATTCGGGGATCGTAATGTCATCATATTTTGATATTTCGGACTCAAGTAGGCATTACAAGAGTTTCAAATCGCTTTAATGTGATGGTTTGATGACAAATAAGTATGATTGCTTATGGAAAAACTGCTGCAATATTATTTAAAAGCTTTATGTGGTAGCAGTGATATTGCTGTACAAAGTTATTCTGACTAGTTAGTTTTCTCGGTAACGTCGGGAGACGTTATGTATAACGTCTCTACAGCCCATCAAATCCACCACATTAAATATGACGAGTTCGTAGTTGGCGATTTATCGCTCCGGAGGACTAAAGTCCCAACTACGAACTAATATACTAAAGTCTTTCTAAAAAGCGTTGAAATACTTACACTAACAACTAACAACTAACTACCAGATTTATTTAATTGCTTCCTCCACTTACCTCTAACCAAACGAATTTCATCAAAGCTATAACTATCACCTAAATATTCTTTGATAGGCGTTAAAGCTGTATCTCCTAATGCATCTAACACCTGAATAATTTTTTTCTGCTTCTCAAGCGTAACTAATAAATTTAAATCTACAGGTTTATCTTTTTCTATCAAATCGGAAAGATGGCGAGTAATTGTAGTAGAACGAAGGTTGCGCTGTTGAGCAATTTCTTTGATACTTAATCCTTCTTTGTGCAACTCAAAAGTTTGTAATTCAGTGTATGAAATATCTCCGCTTGAAGAAGTTGATTTTGATGAAACCGAACTATTTTCTTGTAAATAAGCTTTAATTACTTTGATAAATTTGTCGCCATATTGAGTAAGTTTATGGCTACCAACGCCTGCAAGTTTACTAAATTCATCTTTGGTTTTCGGTTTCATCTGCGTCATCAGTCTTAAAGTTGAGTCACCGAAAATGACGTAAGGGGGAACGGATTGAGCATCGGCAAGCTGTTTGCGAAGTTCGCGCAATTTCTGAAATAGTACATCTGCTTGTTCTGCTTTCTCGCTTCGCTCTTTGCCAGTTACTTTTTCTTTAGGAGAAACAACAATCGAAACCGCACGCTGTTTCCGCATTACTTCCCAACTCAAAGAATTGAGTTTTAATACCCCATAACCATCGGTAGTTTGTTCGAGTAAACCTTGGTGTAATAAAGAACGTCCTAAATTTCGCCATTCATCAAGGGTTTTATCTTTACCAATACCGTAAGTAGAAAGTTTATCGTGTTGTTTGCTGAGAATTTTCTGAGTTTTTCTTCCTTGCAAGATATCTATAATGTGTTTCATGCCGAATCTTTGCTTGCAACGTGCCACGCAAGACAAAAATTTCATTGCTTCAATCGTCCAATCTTCAACTGGCTTGGGATTGCAACAGTTATCGCAGTTACCGCAATTACCCGAAAATCTTTCCCCAAAATAACTTAATTGAATTGCGCGACGGCAGTCTGTACCTTCGGCATAATCTATCATCTGACGCAGTTGATGCTTAGCAATCATTTGCTCTTGCTCGTCAGTTTTTTGATCTATGAGCCATTCGATAGTTTTGACATCGCTGTAACCTAAAAACAGCAGACATTTCGACGATTCGCCATCCCTACCAGCTCTACCCGACTCTTGATAATAACTTTCTAAATTTCGTGAAATGTCAAAGTGAACAACGAAACGCACGTCAGGTTTATTAATTCCCATCCCAAAAGCAATTGTTGCTACTATTATCCTGGCATCATCTCGAATAAACTTAGTTTGATTTTCGCTACGTTCTATATCGCTTAAACCGGCATGATAAGGTAAAGCAGAAATGTTGTCATGCTGCAATTTAAAAGCTAATTCTTCAACCTTTTTGCGCGTTAAACAATAAATTATTCCTGAATCTTCATTTTCGCGGATCATTTCTAAAAGTTCGGCATAAGAATTCTTCTTTTTGGGACGAACTTCGTAATAAAGATTTTGACGATTAAAAGAAGCGATATGAACGCTAGGTTGATTTAATCCTAACTGTTTAATGATATCGGCACGAACTCTTTCTGTAGCGGTAGCGGTAAGCCCCCAAATAGGTACATTCGGGTAACGCTGTCGCAGCGATATCATTTGTCGATATTCGGGACGAAAATCATGTCCCCATTCAGAAACACAATGGGCTTCATCGATCGCGAAAGCAGAAATACCAA
>CAYMZW010000385.1:0-6847 GCA_964395005.1 uncultured Rivularia sp. | reverse complement strand
AGGAGTTAGGAGTTGAAAGATACAAAAATATTAACTGATAACTGATAACTGATAACTGATAACTGGTAACTGTTCACTGTTCACTGTTCACTAATAACTGATGATTGATGGTTGGTTGGAAATTGGTAAGATTGTTGCACCTCAAGGTATGAAGGGTGAGTTACGGGTTTATCCAAGTACGGATTTTCCCGAACGTTTTGAGGTAGCTGGTAAGCGCTGGCTGTTGCGTGAGAATGCGACGCAGCCGGAAGAGGTGGAGTTAGTCAAGGGGCGGTTTCTTGAAGGTAAAAATTTGTATGTGATTCAGCTCGCGGGCGTAAAATATCGCGATCAAGCTGAGGATTTGCGCGGTTGTAAGTTAGTTGTACCTGAAGGCGATCGCCCACAATTAGGTGAAGATGAATATCATTTAATGGATTTGGTGGGTTTACCTGTTTTTATGCAGGATGGTGGAAGGTTGATTGGTACTGTTGTTGATTTGATTAATGCTGGCAACGATTTGTTAGAGGTGCGGTTGTCTAGAGAAGAGGGGGAGACAAGGGGACAAGGAGACAAGGAGAATCTTAAAAACCAAAATTATAAGAATGTTTTAATTCCTTTTGTCAAGGAAATTGTGCCAGTTGTTGATTTGGAGGCTGGCAGAATTGAGATTACGCCGCCGGTTGGTTTGTTGGAGATTAATTAATTTTTTTGATGCTGATAATTACGATAATTTAGAAACTCGGTTTTTGGGAAAAGCCGGATTTTTTAGTATCTCAAATTATGATTATAAAGTTGCTAAATTAATAATTTATTTTTTTATCTTGTCTATTTGAAAAACTAAATTATCAATAGCTAACTACTAAGAATAAAATTATTGTCTTCTATCTATAGAAGTAATTTATTTTTGATAAGTAGGCTATATTAATTATTACTTTAAATAAGTTAATTTTGATTTCCAAGTATTTACGACACTGGGTTAAACTTCGGTTAAATTTAAACTGCCCGGCAAATAGTATGTTAAACTTTCTTCGCAGGCTATAAATCCTAGATTATATAGCGGTTTTCACTTCGGTGTAATACAAATTGACCTCACCGAGTAGATTTTTAAGGGTTTGAAGCCCCCGGATTTATCCGTGGATTATACTCTGTCGAAGCCCCTAAATACATTTATGGGAAATTAATTACGAATTACGTAGCTTGCGTCGCCGGAGGCGATATTACGAATTACGAATTATATTCACCCTCGTTCCCTCTCCTTAGTAAGGAGAGGGATGTCTGAAGGACAGGGTGAGGTTTCAAATGTGTTCGATTCAACCGAAAAGCGCTATATCTAATATATTAAAAAATTTAGCAATAAAGCTGTGTTATCTTTATTTTCAAAAATTTATTACATCAATCTATAAAATAAGAATAAATGAAACGCTTATATTGCTATCAATAAAATAAATAGTAAATCGGAAAAAATATATATTTAGGTATAAGTCAGCAAATAAAATTTGCGTTTATATAAAAATAAGAAAAATTATAAAGATTCACAATTCTTGTATTCAGGAGTTCGTTATGACTGTTTCCTCTTCTCCTCAAACAAAGCCACTACAGGATAATGAATTACGGAAGATTAATGCCTATTGGAGTGCTGCAAATTACCTTTCGGTTGGACAAATATATTTATTAGATAATGCTTTACTTAAGGAACCGCTAAAGTTAGAACACGTTAAACCTAGACTTTTAGGACATTGGGGAACTACCCCTGGTTTAAATTTTATTTACGTTCATCTCAATCGGGTAATTAAAAGAGATGATTTAAATGTAATTTATATTGCTGGTCCCGGACATGGTGGCCCCGGTTTGGTGGCTAATACCTATCTTGAAGGAACTTACAGCGAATATTATCCTAATATTTCTCAAGATGCTCAAGGGATGCATAAGCTGTTCAAACAGTTTTCTTTCCCCGGTGGAATTCCCAGCCATGTGGCACCAGAAACTCCAGGGAGCATTCATGAAGGTGGTGAACTCGGTTATTCTGTTTCTCACGCTTTTGGTGCGGCTTTTGATAATCCCGATTTGATTGTTGCTTGTGTTGTGGGTGATGGTGAAGCGGAAACGGGTTCTTTAGCAGCAAGCTGGCATTCTAATAAGTTTTTGAATCCAGTACGAGATGGTGCGGTATTGCCGATTTTGCATTTAAATGGTTACAAAATTGCTAACCCTACACTTTTGGCAAGGATGAGCCATGAGGAATTACAAAAACTATTTGAGGGTTATGGCTATAAACCTTATTTTGTAGAAGGTTCCGATCCAGAAGCCATGCATCAATTGATGGCGGCAACTATGGATACCGCAATGCATGAAATCCGAGATATTCAGGAAGATGCTCGTCAAAATGGCTTTAAAGAGCGTCCGCAATGGCCGATGATTATTTTAAGAAGTCCTAAAGGTTGGACGGGACCCAAAGAAGTTGATGGGAAAAAGACCGAAGATTATTGGCGATCGCACCAGGTACCGCTATCAAGTATGGCTTCAGAACCAGGGCACGTAAAAATGCTGGAAGACTGGATGAAGAGTTATAAGCCAGAAGAATTATTTGACGAAAACGGTAAATTAATTGCCGAATTAGCCGAACTCGCACCATCGGGAAATAGACGCATGGGTGATAATCCCCACGCTAACGGCGGTGTTTTGCTGCGAGATTTAAAAATGCCCGATTTTCGTAACTACGCCATCAAAGTAGAAGCGGGTAAAACTATCGACGAAGCAACTCGCGTCATGGGTAAATTGCTGCGGGATGTAATGAAATTTAATTTAGATACCCAAAACTTCCGTTTATTTGGGCCAGATGAAACCGCATCCAATCGACTTGCTGACGTATTATCTGTTACAGATAGAACTTGGGTTGCAGAAACCCTAGAATACGACGACCACTTAGCAGCAGACGGTCGCGTCATGGAAATTCTCAGCGAAAATACTTGTCAGGGATGGTTAGAAGGATACTTATTAACAGGTCGTCACGGATTATTTTCCTGTTATGAAGCATTTATCCATATCATCGATTCCATGTTCAACCAGCACGCCAAATGGTTGAAAACCACCCGCGAAATTCCCTGGCGCAGACCAGTTGCTTCACTAACTTATTTACTCACATCTCACGTATGGCGACAAGACCACAACGGCTTTAGCCATCAAGATCCCGGCTTCATCGACCACGTTGTAAATAAAAAAGCCGAAGTTGTCAGAATATATTTACCACCCGATGCCAATTGTTTGCTATCCGTGACAGATCATTGCTTGAGAAGTCGTCATTACGTTAACGTGATTGTAGCGGGCAAACAACCATCATTGCAGTATCTAAATATGGATCAAGCAATCAAACATTGCACCACGGGGATCGGTATTTGGGGCTGGGCTTCCAACGACCAAGGAAGCGAACCAGATGTAGTCATGGCTTGTGCTGGCGACGTTCCCACCTTAGAAACTTTAGCAGCAGTAGATATATTGCGAGATAACTTTCCAGAATTAAAAATCAGAGTAGTAAACGTAGTAGACTTGATGACGCTACAGCCAGAAAACGAACATCCCCACGGCTTAAGCGACAAAGACTTTGACAGTATTTTCACCACCGATAAACCAGTAATTTTTGCCTTTCATGGTTATCCCTGGTTGATTCACCGTTTAACATATCGTCGCACAAATCACAAAAACCTCCACGTCCGAGGTTACAAAGAAGAAGGAACCACAACCACACCTTTTGATATGGTGGTGCTGAACGAATTAGATCGTTTTAATTTAGCAGATGATGTGATTGACAGAGTTCCTCATTTAAGATATAAAGCCGCTCACGTCAAACAAATGCTGCATGAAAAATTAATCGAACACAAACAATACGTCCGCGAACACGGTGAGGATATGCCAGAAGTTCGTAATTGGAAGTGGGAATATTAGGGATTTGGGCATAGGGCATAGGGCATAGGGCATGGGGAATAGTTAGGAGTTAGGAGTAGCAAGTAATAAATTAATTTCTCCTTGTCTCCTTCTCCCCTTCTATCCAATGCCCAATCCCCCATTCCCAATTAATAATTTCTTAATTCTTAATAACAAGCACAAGTACAAAGGCGAGAATGCTATAAAGCTATAGGTAATAGAAATAAATGTAGACTTAATATCTTACCAACATCACCATATGACTAGTAGCTCATCCAAGGAAAAATATAATCGGTTAGAGTCGCAAGATGTTTCGATTCCTAGCACGGCTAAGGTTAGGGTAGAAGACGATCGCACTGGTATGAGTGAGGAAACCCTCAAACGTGCCATTGCTGATAGTCTGTATTACGTTCAAGGTAAAGGCGAATATTTTGCTACGGTTCACGATTACTATATGGCTGTTGCTCATAGTGTTCGCGATCGCATTTTGCAAAGACGCATTCAAACGGCTAAAACTCACTCTGAGAAAGGTGTAAAAACGGTTTACTATCTTTCGGCTGAGTTTTTGATGGGACGCTATACGGGTAATAGTTTAATTAATCTCGGGCTTTACGAAAAAATCAAAACTGTTCTTAAAGAATCCGGGTTGGAATTAGACGATTTATTAGAGGAAGAAAGGGAACCTGGATTGGGTAACGGTGGTTTGGGAAGACTGGCAGCTTGCTATCTCGATTCTTTAGCAACTCTAGAAATTCCTGCTGTTGGTTACGGCATTCGCTATGAATTCGGAATTTTTGAGCAAGTTATCCGTAACGGTTGGCAAGTAGAAAACCCCGATAAATGGTTGCTGTTTGGTAATGCTTGGGAACTTCCTCTTCCTGAATACCGCGTTGAAGTTAAATTTGGCGGTCATACTGAAGTATACAACGATAGAAACGGACGCTTCCAAGTACGCTGGGTAGCGCAGCAAAAAGTATCTGGCGTTCCTTACGATACTCCAGTGCCTGGTTATGGTGTGGATACGGTAAATATTCTGCGGTTGTGGAAAGCTGAAGCAACTGATGAATTTGATTTACAGGCATTTAATGCTGGTGACTACATCGGCGCTGTAGGTAGTCAAATGTTCTCGGAGAATATCTCAAAAGTTCTCTACCCTAACGACGATACAATGCAGGGTAAAGAATTGCGCTTACAGCAACAATATTTCTTCGTTTCTTGTTCGTTGCAAGATATTCTTCGTCGCCACCAAAGAGTTTTCAATACTTTAGATAACCTCAGTGAAAAAGCTGCAATTCAGCTTAACGATACCCATCCTTCAGTTGGTATTGCTGAATTGATGCGTTTGCTGATTGACGAACATGAAATGCCTTGGGATAAAGCATGGAATATTACTAAAAATAGCTTTGCTTATACCAACCATACCTTGTTGCCAGAAGCTTTAGAACGCTGGCCGGTAGAATTGTTTGGTAGATTATTACCCAGACATTTAGAAATAATTTACGAAATCAACTTCCGCTTTTTAGGTGAAGTTAGAAGACGTTTTCCTGGCGATTTAGAAAAGATTTCTCAGCTATCTTTAATTGAAGAAGGTGATGAAAGAAAAGTCCGCATGGCGCATTTAGCTTGTGTCGGTAGCTATAAAATTAACGGTGTAGCGGCGCTGCATACCGAGCTACTTAAAAAAGATGTTCTTCACGACTTCTACGAATTATTCCCAGAGAAATTTATCAACAAGACAAACGGCGTAACTCCTCGTCGCTGGTTGTTAATGGGTAATCCCAGACTTTCTCGTTTAATTACCGACAAAATTGGTACCGATTGGATTAAAAATCTAGATGAACTCAAAAAACTAGAAAAATTTGTAGATGACAAAGAGTTCACAAAAACTTGGCGCGAAATCAAACAAGCTAATAAGGAAGACTTAGCAAAACTAATTCAAAAATCCACCGGAATTATAGTCGATACCAATTCCTTATTTGACGTACAGGTGAAGCGACTGCACGAATACAAACGTCAGCTACTCAACGCTTTCCACATCATCACCCTTTACAATCGCATCAAGAAAAACCCTCAAGCTGACATCCAACCCCGGACATTTATTTTCGCCGGTAAAGCAGCCCCCGGTTACTTCATCGCCAAACTAATCATCAAATTAATTAACGCAGTCGGTAGCGTAGTTAATAACGATGCTGACGTTGCAGGGCGCTTGAAAGTCGCATTTATTCCGAATTACAACGTATCCTCAAGTCAATTTATCTACGCAGGTGCCGAACTTTCCGAGCAAATTTCCACAGCCGGCAAAGAAGCTTCCGGAACTGGTAACATGAAATTTGCCCTCAACGGTGCTTTAACAATTGGAACCCTTGATGGTGCTAACGTCGAAATTCGCGAAGAAGTCGGCGAAGAAAACTTCTTCCTATGCGGTTTAACCACCCCAGAAGTTTACGATTTGAAAGCCAAAGGCTATAACCCCAGAGAATATTACGAATCTAACGCTCAGTTAAAAGAAGTCATCGACTTAATTATCTGCGGGCACTTCTCCGATGGCGATCGCACTATGTTTACACCATTGTTAGACTCGCTGTTTAACCACGATCGATTCATGCTATTCGCCGATTACCAATCCTACGTTGATACTCAGGATATAGTTTCCCAAGCTTATCAAGACAAAGAAAAGTGGACTCGGATGTCGATTCTTAACTCCGCACGCATGGGCAAATTTTCCTCAGACAGATCGATCTGGGAATATTGTCAAGAAATCTGGAATGTAGAACCCTGTGAAATCAAACTCGAAGACTATTCAGCCGATAGAGCCGGATTGAAAATGTCGTAAATATGAGGGAGTGGGGAGTAGGGAGTAGGGAACAGTTAGGAGTTAGGAGTTAGGAGTTAGGAGTTAGGAGTTAGGAGTTAGGAGTTAGGAGTTAGGAGTTAGGAGTTAGGAGTT
>CAYMZW010000384.1:0-6902 GCA_964395005.1 uncultured Rivularia sp. | reverse complement strand
AGTAAGCACCCCGATTTAACAGTTGAAGAGAATTTACCTCTAACACAAGTCACAATAAAGTTAACATACGGCTAACATCTAATATAAATAGTAACTACAATTAAACTCATTAATTTCACGAATGAGACAAATAGTTAAGTTTGTAGCTCCGGACTTTAGTCCTCAAATCAAGGGCTTAAGCCCTTACTACGAACAAATTTCTAAAATCTAAAACATGAATCCTATAACAGTAATTGGTGGTGGATTAGCTGGAACTGAAGCGGCTTGGCAAATTGCTCAAGCTGGAATTCCGGTGATTTTTTATGAAATGCGTCCTTTACGTTTTGGGGGAGCGCATCATACGGAACATTTAGCGGAATTGGTATGTAGTAATTCTTTCGGAGCAATGGCGAGCGATCGCGCTGCTGGTTTGCTTCACGAAGAGTTACGTCGTCTCAATTCCATTGTTATTTCCAAAGCTGACGAACATAAGGTTCCTGCTGGTGGTGCGTTAGCAGTTGACAGAGGTGTCTTTAGTCAAAATTTAACCGAAACTCTTGCCAATCATCCTTTAATAGACTTTCGTCGTGAAGAGTTACGAGAAATCCCTGAAGGTATTGTAGTTTTAGCAACCGGACCTCTCACAAGTCCCGATTTAGCAGAAGATTTACGTCGCTTCACCGGCATGGAATATCTCAGCTTTTTTGATGCTGCGAGTCCCATAGTTGTAGGAGAATCAATTAATCACGATGTTGCTTTCATGGCATCGCGTTACGACAAAGGTGAAGCAGCTTACCTTAACTGCCCGATGAATAAAGAGCAATATCTGAAATTTTGGCAAGAATTGCGTGACGCTGAACAAGTTGAATTAAAAGGTTTTGAACGCGAAAATGCCAAATTTTTTGAAGCTTGTTTACCCATCGAAGAACAAGCAAGACGCGGTGAAGATACAATGCGTTATGGGCCACTTAAGCCAGTTGGTTTAACTCCTCCTTCAACAACAGGATGGGGTAATGATGCGCCTGCTCAAGTCGCTGAGGGAGAAGAAGTTAAAAAAGAACGCCCTTACGCCGTTATCCAGCTACGTCAAGAAGACAAAGCCGGAAAACTATGGAACATGGTTGGTTTCCAAACAAACTTACGTTGGGGAGAACAAAAGCGGATATTCCAAATGATTCCCGGTTTAGAAAACGCCGAATTTGTGCGATTGGGAGTAATGCATCGCAACACCTTTATTAATGCACCCCAATTAATGATTCCCACACTGCAATTCAAATCTCGTCCCACCTTACTTGCAGCCGGACAAATCATAGGTACAGAAGGATACACCGCCGCATCAGCCGGAGGTTGGCTAGCGGGAACCAACGCCGCCAGAATTGCATTAGGAAAAGAACCTTTAAGCATGCCAAATACAACCATGATGGGAGCTTTATTTGACTTCATCAGTTCCGCATCCCCCAAACACTTCCAGCCAATGCCCCCCAACTTCGGTATATTGCCCGACTTAGGAGTAAAAATAAAAAACAAACGCGAAAGATACGGAAAATATCGCGATCGCGCTTTGGAGCAGTTATCAGGAATCAGTGAACAGTTATCAGGGGTAGAGTTAGGAGTTAGGAGTTAGGAGTTAGGAGTTAGGAGGGAGGAGTTAGGAGTTAGGAGTTAGGAGTTAGGAGTTAGGAGTTAAGAGTTAGGAATTCGGAGTTTAGAGTTAAATATTGCTTTTAAAACTTAATAAAGCCCCCCTTTTTAAGGGGGGTTGGGGGGATCTAGAATGTGTGGAACACTACAATTTCTGTTATCGCTACTTAAAAATGTAGCGTGAGCGTCTTCACCCAGTAAAAACAACTTCTCCCCATGCCCAATCCCCAATGCCCAATGCCCCATGCCTAATCCCCAATTCCCAATCCCCCATGCCCAATCCCCATCTGCTTATGAACGAATCCGAACGCTATTTATTTGATTTACAAGGATTCTTAGTTGTTGAGAATGTTCTTAGCAACGAAGAAATATCTGATTTAAGGAAAGTGGTAGATAAGCAAGTTGCAATCAAAAATCAACCGGAAGCTTCTAAATTAAGGTTTGATAGTTTGCTTTCATGGGGGAAATCTTTTGTTAATTTGATTGACAATCCCTGTATAACTCCTTATCTGTCTGAGTTGTTGGGGGGAAAATTTCGCTTAGATCACGATTATCTTCATATTATTCGTGAAGGTTTGGGGCCAATCGGTTGCTATTTACACGGTGGCGGCACTCCATACGATCCAACTCAATATTACTCATTCCGAAACGGCAAAATTTACAACGGCTTACTTGCTGTTGCTTATGAATTAAATGACGTACATCCCGGTGATGGTGGATTCGCTTGTATCCCCGGCAGTCATAAAAGTAATTTGTGTTGTCCCCAAAAATGGCTTAATTTAGAGTTTCCCAAGGATATCGTTAAATCTGTTACCGTCAAAGCTGGAAGTGCCATCATATTTACTGAAGCGTTAAGTCACGGTACTCTTCCCTGGCAAGGAAAAAACGAACGTAGAACACTATTTTACAAATACTCCCCAATTTCCTATGCATGGCTAAGAAATTACTATAATGTATCGGACTTCACAGATTTAACTCCATCCCAAAAAGAAATCCTTAAAACACCGGGAATTTATCCTTAATCAATTATCAATTATCAATTACCAATTACCAATTACCAGTTTTATAATTCCTAACTCCTTTATGCAGCGATCGATTTTTCCATTGCGTAATTGATGAAAGTTTCTCCTCTACGCTGTACTTGTTGTTTTTTGATAATCGAAAAACCCATATGTAGAAAAAAAGGTTTAGCGGTAATACTAGCTTCAGTATATAAACGATGTATTTTTAATTCGTTAGCTTTTCCTTGAATGGCATAGTAAATTCTACTGCCCACACCCATACGTTGATAATTTTTATGGCAATAAAAACAATCTATATGTCCGTTAGATTCTAATTCACCAAAACCCGCAATAGTGCCATTATCATCGGCTACGTAAGTAAATCTTTCCGAACAAACAGTTATCCAATCTCTAAAATAAATATCATCTGGTGCCCATGCTTTTACTTGAACGATTGAGTAGTTGTTAATATTAACTTCACGTACTGTTTGATGAAACAATTTTGCTATCTGTTCGGCATCTTGTTTTTTAAATAATCTTATTTCTATTGAATTTGGTAATTGAGAATGGGGCATAGGGCATGGGATTAATAGCAGAAGCCTTATTCGATTGTAATAAAATATTAGTGGTAAAACTATCAAAAAATCTTAAATATTCTGAATATCCCGAAAAAAATATCCCTAAAAACTAATTTATAATTTGAAAATTGTTTTTTGTAGCTAAAACATTTTCTCTAAAACCAGCTTTAATCATTAATACAAATATGATTTTGAAAAAAAGCAATTACCAATCACCAAATACCAATTACCAATTACCAATTACCAAATACCATAATTACTAAATAAATCCCACACAAAGTTAAATGGAGAGGGATTCATATATAGCAAATATGGCGAAATTATTAGTTACTAGAAGCTTGCCATTTGAAATATTGTATATCTGCCCAAGCTTGATTCTGATGAAACATTTGAGCTATTTTTGACCATGTTGTTTTTGAAACTTTAGTCAGATCGTATTTTTGCAAATCGCCAAACTTACAAAACATTTTATATGCCCAAGTCGGTTCATATCCCATGAATCTTGCTATAGCTGTCCAGTCTGCTAATGAAAATAATGTAATATCAATTTCCGATTTATTTTGCAGGTCTTTGGAACTGATAGTCTTAGCTAATAACATGGCATTCCTATTAAAAAAAAATTTGAGCAAACAACCAAAACTGTGCAGGAGCTGGATTATTTGGTTGTCATAAATAAAATCCACCTCGGTTTTCACATATTTATTTTGAAATGTCAAGTAATTTCAAATGCAATTTTAAAAGAATATTATTTTTCAGCTAAAATTTAAACTTGATTTTTGATCAATAGATCTTCTTACGCTCATAAACTATGAATAAGGAAGCTACTAAAAGTAAATCAGACTAGCTCAGCTATTTAAGGGAATTTCATCTATAAATATCGCTTTTAATCTGGATAGGTAAGTGGTATAGTATTAAGCTTCATTGCAAAAGCTTTTATTAATATTGCTTATTTTGAGTGTAATAATCTTTTCTATCAAATATTTTTTGTTATGGCTAGTTGCTATGCAGCGTTCAATAATTTTTCAACAGGGAGTAGGGAGTACTCTAAATACAGCTTAAAAAGTTTTTTAATCTCTCTATGTTTAATTCAACGAATTTTCTGGGAACAATCAACATGATGTTGCAGCCCAGAATATGGTTAATCAAAAAAAATGAGAGCATTATTCCCTCAACAAAAGAAAAATTATTCTCGGTTATGTCTTGTATTTTGTAGCGCTTTATGCATATTATTAGTCTTAACTCCAGTATTTTCAGTGTATGGTCAAGGAAGCTCCAAACAAACCATTGACCAACTCAAGCAAGAACGAAAGCAGATTAAGCAGCAGCATACAGATGTAGTTAAAGAAAAAAGACGTTTAAACAATTTGCAGCAAGAAGCACAAAAACGTCTTGGTGGTTTAGAAGAAAATCTGCAAACTACCAATAGTCAGATCGAAGATAGTGAAAATCGTTTGCAAATAGCAACTCAACGACTACAACAACTGCAAGCAAATTTAGCTTCCGCGCTTGTTACCTACGCTCAACGTCAGTCTTCAACCGTTGCCAGACTCAAGTATTTGCAACGCTCACCACTCAGTCAAGGATGGGCTGTATTACTGCAAAGCCGCAATTTAAATGACTTTTTTAGTCGCCGTCGAAACTTAAAGTTAGTTTATCAAGCCGACACAGAAGTACTGGCAAAATTAACTGAAGAAGCCAATCAAATAAAACAGCAAAAAACCGATATAGAACAGAAAAAGAACGAAATATCTTTGATTCGTCAGCAATTATTAGCTCAAAAAGCAGATTATCAAGGTCAAGCTGAACTACAAACCGATTTAGTACAACGTTTAAATAGCGATCGCATTGCTTTAGATGCAGCAAGAATCCAGTTAGAAAGAGACTCGTTATCTGTAGCGAAGTTAATTCAAAAGAAAGTAGCACAAGAGCAAGCTAGAATCGCAGCAGCCAAAGCTAGAAGCAAACCTAGAAACTTCGTGCGTGGAAGCGGTATCATGGCACTTCCCAGCACCGGCTATATCAGCAGCCCTTACGGTTGGCGATCGCACCCAGTACTCGGTAGAAGGCGCTTGCATACTGGCATGGATTTTGCGGCAGGTTATGGTAGTACAATACGCGCCGCAGATTCCGGAACCGTCCTATATTCGGGATGGTACGGCGGTTACGGGAAAACAGTAATCATCAATCATGGAAAAGGAATCACCACGCTGTACGGACACAGCAGCAAATTATACGTACAAGCAGGAGAAAATGTTAAACGGGGACAAGCTATATCAGCGATAGGTTCCACAGGATTATCAACAGGGCCACATTTACATTTTGAAGTTCGTAAAAACGGTACACCAGTCAACCCCGCAAATTATCTTTAACAGTTAGGAATAAGGCTTGGGCATGGGGCATTGGGCATTGGGCATTGGGCATTGGGCATTGGGCATTGGTAATTGATAATTGATAATTGATAATTATTATTTATTCTCCCCCTCTCCCCCCTCTACCCCCCTCTACCCCCTCTTCCTCAATCAACTTATCCTCTTGAGTGATGGGAATATTAAATTCCATCTTCGGACGACGAGTTAAGATTTGATCGCTACCTATTTGATTATTAGTAATCAAAGATAGATTATTAGCTTTTGTAGTAATTCCACCTTGAAAAACTAGTTCTCCTGTAAAAGTTGTACCGGATTCAATTTGAAGATAAGGATTATTAAAAGGTGGTTTTAAATTGTATTTATTACCCAAATCATCTAGAAGTATAATCCCTTTACCGTACAAGTTAAGATGGATAGTATGCCTAGAACCATTAGTTACGGCTATTTCTATAACAGTATTTTCAGCATTGAAAGAAATATTATTCAATCTTCCTATAGTACCGTTGGAATGCTCTGCCCTAACGTTTAAAGTTTTTTCAGTTAATAGCGTGTCTGTTTTTAGTGTTTCACTTGAGTTATCTTGTGAATTAACATTTATATTTTCGCCGATCAATCGTTGAACTTGTTTGTTGTTAAACATAAGCAACGTGCCAATACAGACTATCAGCAATATTGCAGATATAGTTCCTAGTACGAAACCACTATTGTTACGCTCGGTACCAGAAGCATCATAAACTGGTTTGTCTTTTAGTTTATTTTTTAGTTTGTTTTTTAAATCTTGATTCATACGACAATGCTTTTAATACTGTATAACTATAAAGTAACTGGTTTAAGTATTTTCCTCAGTTTAGAAGGTTACTTTATAGATACTTTTTTTCGATAATTACGGTGAATTGGTATGCGTCGCCCAGTAATAAATAAAGCCCCTTCAACAGCGATCAACATTACTTAAGTAGTCAGGAAAGGAAATAAAGGCTATACTGTTTATTAATATGTAGGCAATGCGATTGTCTGCAATTGTTGAGGGCGCGTAGTTCAGTGGATAGAACATCAGATTCCGGTTCTGACGGTCGGGGGTTCGAATCCCTCCGCGCTCATTTTTAGTTTCTGAAAATAGGAAACGGGAAATAGAGAAATTTATCAGCTATAGGACTTACGCAAAGCCCCACTTTTAAAGGGGGGTTGGGGGGATCTAAAGGTCTGAAATACTTAATACACCGTTGCGATTGCGTAAGTCCTGAGCTAGAACGGCAGTTGTAACGATGGTAACAAGATTCCCTACTAGTACAACCTGAAACCGTTCCCTATTCCCTATTCCCTATTCCCTATTCCCT
>CAYMZW010000383.1:0-6932 GCA_964395005.1 uncultured Rivularia sp. | reverse complement strand
AATTAAGTGTATTTAAAATATCAAAACTAAATAAAAATAATTTTGCTTTTAATATTTAGCACATTTGCACTATATTTTCTACTAGCTCGCTTGGGATTTATTTTTCCTACTACAGATATTTTGGAAGTTTTATGAAAAAATCAAGATGTGTATGAGTTATATAAGGTCGTAAAAATAGGTACATTATTAGAAGTGGTGCAATAAAAGGTTAAAGGTTAAAGGTTAAAGGTCAAAGGTTAATATTCAATTCCCTTATTGTAAAGATAATGAGTCTTTGTATAAATCCCCACTGTCTAAAACCCGATCAAAATCCTGACAAAGTAATTTTTTGTCTGGGATGCGGTTCGGAATTGCTGCTGCAAGGACGTTATAAAGTTGTAAAGTATTTGGGTGGTGGGGGTTTCGGTAAGACTTATGAAATAAAAGAACGCAATAATAATTTAAAAGTTCTTAAAATTCTCCACAATAATTTTCCTAAAGCAATCGAATTATTTCAGCGGGAAGCTGAAGTTTTATCTCAGTTAAATTATCCGGGAATTCCAAAAGTTGAAGACGACGGATATTTTATTTATCATCCCCGCAACAGTCAACAAGCTTTGCACTGTTTGGTGATGGAAAAAATTGAGGGGATGGATTTATATGAATACATTAAACAGCGGGAATATCGCCCTATTGATGAAAGAATGGCAATGCAGTGGTTGCAGGAATTAACTGTTATTTTGCAACAGGTTCACAATCAAAACTTTTTTCATCGCGATATCAAACCAGCTAACGTTATGCTGCGGGCTGAAGGTGGTTTAGCACTGATTGATTTTGGTACCGCACGAGTAGTTACAGATACTTACTGGCAGGCACACGGACAGGGACGGGTAACTGGGATAGTTTCGGCTGGATACACGCCACCAGAGCAAATGAACGGTCAAGCTATGCAACAATCTGATTTTTTTGCTTTGGGACGCACGTTCGTTTATTTACTTACCGCAAAAGATCCAAATCAATTCTATAATCCTCAAACTGATGAATTATTATGGCGCTATGCAGTACCGAATATTTCGCCGCAGTTTGCAGACTTTCTCGATTGGATGATGATGCGATCGCCTTCTCAACGTCCAAAAAATACTGAAGAAATTTTACAACGGTTATTAGAGATCAAGCCAATTTCATTATTGCCTACGCTTCAAAGTAATATACCTCTTAATACTAATCAAACCGCGAATTATAATGTTACCAATCCACCACAAACAAATCAATCTGATACTCCAATAACTCCAATAACAAGTATTAATACTGGTTTTTTCTATCAATGGATGTTATCGAATATTGTCGGTATCAGCATCGGTTTATTTATACGTATTATTTTTCGTGGAGCGGTATACACTATTTTTGGTCGGGATGAAAGTTATTACTACGCAATGTTATCAGCAATTATTACTTTGGTTCCAGTTGAAGTTATGCAATGGTTGGTGCTAAAACAGCGAATTATATTTAATTTTTGGTATTTGATAGAAACTTTGTTAGGTTTTCTTATAGGTTTATTTGTCGGAACTTTTACAGGAAGAATATTCGATTCTAAGGCAGAAATGCTATGTGCTGTAATCGGAGTAATAGGAGGAACATCTATAATTAAATTGTTAACTATACGCCGACAAACAGAAAATTCTTTAGGATGGTTGTTCCTATCTTTAATCGGCATTTTCGCAAGCGTGTTTTTAGGTTATTTTACAGGTTTAACTGCTAATTCAGTGTTAGGTAAAGTTTGGGATTCAGATATTGCTTGGATGATTAGCTTTGTAATTGGAGTGATAACAACGACTATTTTATCTAGTCTAATTACAGGGATTGGATTATTGAAATTATTCCGACGGCGAGTTAATTAGACATCTCCGGAAAATATTTATATGGTTTCCCTCTTTACTCAAAAACCTAACCCCCTAACCCCCTTCCCTAAGAGGGAAGGGGGAAAACTAAGCCTCTCTCCTTGCAGGAGAGAGGTTTGGAGAGAGGTTTTTTTATTTCCCGCAGATGTCTAGTTAGTTATCAGCAGTTTCTTCGGGAAACGGGGAATGGGAAACAGTGTTAACTTATATTGCGAATTGTAACAACGCTATGATATGCTTGCGTCACGCAATCATTCAATAACAAACGGGTTCGGATAATGTCGCAGACAACCATCTCTTCGGTAGCTTCAAATAGCTGGAATTTTCAACCATTATCTCTTGCCTGATTCAATACTCACCAAAATTATTTTTAATTATTGTCTTAGAAAAAGCAGCGAGCTAATTTTCATCTGTGGATTTGGCTGCAATTAAAGTCTGTAGACGTTTCTACATCTTATCTTACAGGTTATCTAAGGGAATACCAGTTTTTCCTCTACGAAATATTAATTACTAAATTAGATTTTTAGGTAGGTTATTTTGGGTATGAATTACGCAATACACGAATTATGGTTGCTAGGAGGATAACTTGAATTTTACAACTTGGAAGCGGGAGTGGTTTTTTAACCCTCGGCAGGATATTTTAGCTGGTGCTGTGGTGGGATTGGCTTTGATTCCCGAGGCGATCGCCTTTTCGATTATTGCTGGTGTAGATCCCAAGGTGGGACTTTATGCTTCTTTTATTATTGCAGTAACAACGGCGTTTTTAGGAGGAAGGCCAGCTTCTATTTCTGCTGCTACGGGAGCGATGGCTCTGTTGATGATCGATTTGGTGAAAGATTATCCTTTGGGTTATTTATTTGCTGCCACCTTCCTAACGGGAGTTTTTCAAGTTTTGTTTGGGGTGCTAAAACTCGGCCGCTATATGAGGTACGTTCCCAGAGCGGTGATGGTTGGCTATATTAATGCTTTGGCAATATTAATTTTCAAAGCTCAACTGCCAGAATTAATCGGACTTCCGTCAACGGTAAATGTGTTTACTGTATATATGTTGACTGCATTATCTTTGGCAATTATTTACATTTTGCCTCGGTTTACCAAAGTTGTTCCTTCTCCCTTGGTGGCTTTGGTGGTGATGACAATCGCAGCAATTAGTTTAAATCTTAACGTTCCCACGGTGGGGGATAAAGGAGAATTACCTACTGCTCTTCCTAGTTTTGCTTTACCTGAAGTGCCTTTCAATTTAGAAACGTTAAACATTATTTTACCTTACTCAGTTACTTTGGCGATCGTTGGTTTATTGGCTTCGTTTTTAACGGCTTCCCTAGTGGATGAATTTACCGATACTCCTAGCGATAAAAATCAAGAAGCAAAAGGGCAAGGGATTGCAAATATGATAACTGGTTTCTTCGGCGGCATGGCAGGATGTGGAATGATTGGGCAGTCGGTAATTAACGTGCAGTCTGGCGGCAGGGGCAGATTATCAACTCTTGCGGCTGGAATTTTCTTATTAATTGCAATTTTGGGTTTGCAAACTTGGGTAAGTCAAATGCCGATGGCAGCCTTGGTAGCGGTAATGATCATGGTGTCAATTGGGACATTTCGCTGGTCTTCATTTAAAAATATTCGTCGGATTCCCCGCACGGACACCGCCGTAATGTTGACTACGATGCTGGTCATTATTTTTACAAGTAACTTTGCACTTGGCGTGGTTGTGGGAATTGTGATGAGTACAGTATTCTTCTCTCGTAAGATTGCTCAACTTGTATTTGTGGACAAAATGGTCAGTCAAGATGGAACTCACTGCACTTATAAAGTTGCCGGACAAATATTCTTTTTATCAAGAGATGAGTTTTTAGAGTATTTTGATTTTACGGAGTTAGTAGAGAAAGTCACCATTGACTTAACTCACGCTCATCTCTGGGATCAGGGGGCAGTAGAAGTACTTGACAAAGCGATACTAAAATTTCGCCGTAATGGTGCAGAAGTAGAATTAATCGGACTTAATGAAGCTAGTGCTACCTTGATGGATAAATTGACAGATTATCAAAATCCGAAGCCCGCTCATAACTAGTATTGCTTCGCGGAAGTAAAAAGTAAAAAGTATTATATGAAGGGGTACGCCTTTTACGCCATGTTGTACTAGTAGCATTATTCAAATTCCTATCTTACTATTGCCTGCTCCCTACTCCCTATTCCCTATGCTGACAAATAATAGTTTTACTTACAGGGGTTGGAATTACCGTGAATAATATTTTACTTTGTACTGATGGCTCATCTTTCGCTGAAAATATTTATAAATATGGGGCTTGGTTTGCAACTCAATTCAATGCCCATATTAAAGTTTTGTCTGTAACTGATATTCGTAGCCAGCAAGTTGCGAGTATTGGCAATTTAAGCGGCAGTATTGGACTTGGTGCTTCCGAAAATTTGCTGAATGAATTAGTAAATTTAGAACATGAAAGAGCCAAGATAAATAATCAACGAGCAAGATTAATTTTAGATAATGCAGCCCAAACATTAAAAGCTGAGGGGATAGAAGAATTTAAATTAATTCATAAAACAGGATTTTTAGTAGATTGTCTGCATACATTTGAAGAAAATTCAGATTTGATTGTTTTAGGTAAGCGTGGAGAAGCAGCAGATTTTGCGGCGGGGCATTTAGGAGCAAATGTAGACAGAATTGTTCGCAGCAGTAGCAAGCCTTGTTTGGTTACTCCTGCTGAATTTAATCCAATTCAACGCATTTTATTCGCTTATGACGGTAGTGCAACGGGAAAAAAGATACTCAAATTTTTAGCAAATTCTCAAGGCTTGCAAAATTTAGAAATACATCTGCTAACGGTAGCTAAAGATAGCTCGGATAAAACAGCAACAGCGAGACTCAATGAAGCCGAACAATCTCTAAAAATAGCTAAATTTCAGCCGATTTGTAGCCTTAAGATAGGTGAATCGGAAAAAGTAATCGATAACTATGTAAAAGAGCAAGATATTAGTCTTTTGCTCATGGGAGCTTACGGACACAGCCGCATTCGCCATTTGGTAATTGGTAGTACTACCGCTCAATTACTCAGAAGTAGCAATATTCCTTTATTACTATTTCGTTGAGTAAATTTACTATAGAATTGATTTTTTAACGGAGTGCAACCTTTCGTGAACATAACCAATCAAATCCATTTCCGCAACTTGCGAGGAGATATCCTTGGAGGATTGACGGCAGCAGTGGTAGCTTTACCTATGGCATTGGCTTTTGGTATCGCTTCTGGTGCGGGTGCTTCTGCCGGGTTATGGGGAGCAATATTAGTGGGATTTTTTGCCGCTTTATTTGGTGGTACTCCAAGTTTAATTTCTGAGCCAACTGGCCCAATGACGGTAATTGTGACTGCGGTTATTACCGAATTGATGGCTATTTATCCCGAAGATCCAAACAAAGCTTTGGCAATGGCTTTTACCGTAACTATGTTGGCGGGGCTGTTTCAAATCATGTTTGGATTACTGAGATTAGGGCGGTATATTACAATGCTGCCTTACAACGTTGTTTCAGGATTTATGACCGGAATCGGCGTAATTCTTATTTTTATTCAAATAGCACCTTTTTTAGGACAAGAAACTCCCAAAGGTGGTGTAATTGCTGTAATTAGAGAATTACCGAATTTAATTACGAATATTAATTTTGTGGAAACTGGTTTAGGAGTTTTAACTTTAGCAATTCTGTTTTTGTATCCGAATAAATTAAAAAAGCTTGTTCCTCCACAACTGGTAGCTTTAGTTATCGGTACGCTAATTTCCGCGATCTTTTTAAGAGGAATAGAAATTCGTACTATTGCCACTATTGGTGAAATTACTCCTGGTTTACCTAACCTACAGTTACCTACTTTTGACGGTGGTAATTTAAGGTTAATGTTTGTCAATGCAATAGTGTTGGCTATGGTGGGTTCCATCGACTGTATGTTAACTTGCTTGGTTTCTGATAGTCTTACCCGTACCGAACATAAATCAAATAAAGAATTAATCGGACAAGGTGTTGCTAATTTAATTACCGGCTTATGTGGTGGAATTGCTGGGAGTGGAGCTACAACTGCAACCGTGGTTAATATTCAAGCTGGCGGAAGAACTGCATTATCGGGTATTAGTCGGGCTTTGGTGCTGTTAATTGTCGTGTTGTGGGCTGCTCCTTTAACATCAGGAATTCCTCTGGCGGTATTAGCAGCAATTGTTTTAAAAGTAGGGATTGATATTATTGATTGGGGTTTCCTTAAGCGGGTTCACAAAATTTCCTTGAAAGCAGCCGGAATTTTGTATAGCGTGGTATTGCTAACGGTTTTTGTTGATTTGATGGTAGCCGTTGCTGTAGGGGTATTTGTTGCCAATATTTTAACTATTGCTCGTTTAGACGAACACCAATCTAAATCTGTCAAAGCAATTACCGACGACGACGATCAAATTTATCTAAATCCTCAAGAAAAAGAAATTTTAGATTTAGCCAACGGCAGAGTATTATTATTTCATCTTAGCGGCCCCATGATTTTCGGAGTTGCCAAAGCCATTGCTAGAGAACATGGTGCGATCGCCAATTACGATGTTTTGATAGTTGATTTAAGTGAAGTACCGATTTTGGGTGTAACTTCATCTTTGGCAATTGAAAATGCGATTCACGAAGCAATTGACGAATCGCGGGAAGTAATAGTTGTCGGAGCAACCGGAAAAGTTAAAAGTCGTTTAGAGAAATTAGGCATTAAAGGTTTAATTCCCGAACATCACTGGATGGATGAAAGATTGTATGCGCTTAAAGAAGCTTTTGCAATAGTTAGCAGCAGACAAAGCCAAGAGTTTGGTACTTGAAACCTCATGCCCTTTTATCGTTCCCAGGTTCTACCTGGGAATGTAGTTCAAGAGCCTCCGGCTCGCGTCAAATTCTATGAAGGCAGAGCCTACCGCAATGGGTTCCCAGTCGGAGACTAGGAACCAGATATCCCCCCAACCCCCCTTAAAAAAAGGGGGGCTTTTATCGTTCCCAGGTTCTACCTGGGAATGTAGTTCAAGAGCCTCCGGCTCGCG